>NZ_JAMOYY010000011.1:0-106166 GCF_023669475.1 Blautia sp. MB18-30
CGCCAATATTTATAGTTGTACCAAAGCCTTTATAAATACTAAAATAACCGGATAATTTCCCATTCAGAAAACCACCCGGTTATGTAGCATTTTCATGCTAAGCAATTTCTTTCTCGTCCAGAGCTTTGACTTCTTCTACTGTCAGTTTTGCTATTTCTGCAATTTCTTCATATGACAATTTTTTTAATTTCAACAAACGCTCTGCTACTTCTATCAATTCTTCTTTTCGCATTTCTTCCATCGCTTTGCACATAGTCGCAACTCCTTTCTCATCTTCTTTGAAATATCGGACTCGATCTGCCAAGATTTTATATTTCATATCCTTGGCATCGGTACAGGAAAAATCATGCATCAACATTCCTAATGCGGATTCGTCTTTAATTTGTGAGTTCACATATATAATATGTGATTCATCGCCAAATAATTCGCCTGTTTCTTTTACCGTTCTGTCAATATGATAGATTGGTAATCCCGCTTTCATTATATCATTTTCTGTAATAAAAATAACATAGGATTCACACAAATTTTCATATTTTTCACCAGGCTCTGTCACATTTGCGTCGATAAGGCTGCTGTTATATCTTGCTCTTTTCACTCCGGCACCCTTATCACTTCTTTGTATCTCGATATTGTACACTCTGTTATTCGCATCAACAGCCAAGATGTCCAGTCTTACCGAACGTCCCTGCAAATTCTTAATATCCTGCTGTCCGTTCACTCGCAATACTTTCAAATCTGTCCTGTTTAAAATAATTTGAAGCAAAAATTCTGTACACGCTTTATCCTCAAATACTTTTTGCATGAAATCATCGTCCAACAATCTCAGTCCCCTCAGACGCTGTAAATCTTCTTCATGCTTCCGGTCAAAATCTAATTCTTTTGTAGTATTCTCTGCCATAGTATCACCTCTTTCTTTTTCCGTATCTTCCTTTTCTTCCGTTTGTTTATAACAGATTAACATAGTTTCTTCTCCTATACAAGCTCCATGTTTTTACTAATCCAACTTCAATAACTCAATAATCTCCATCGCATGTGCAATCCCTAATAAATACATCTGCAACCGTTTCCAACAGTTTATATCGTCTTCCACTAAACAAAATTTCGCCAAAGCTTCTGTCTCTGCATAATTCAAATCCAATGCTTTCGTGACCCCATTGCTGTCGGTAATCATATTTAAGAATGGATATTCATCCAGTAATGCATGGTCTTCTCTCTGCAACTCAATAAATTGTGGCGATTCCTGCAGCAATCTTTCACATTCATTTTCAAGATAATCTACAAACATTCCCATTAAAGGCGGTAAGTGATAAATATCAAAATCACTGATTTTCATGTTTTATCACTCCAATCTTTTTCATATATTCATAACAATGGATATGTCCGTACAAATAATGGTACAAGCGTTCTTTGTTCTCTATTTTATCTCTGACTTGCAAATACTCCAATACTGCCTGATGTTCCTGCTCTGATATTCTAACTTCACCGTTATCATCTAATAATTTTTCTATAACTGGATACTGGTTCAGCAATTCTTTTCTCTTTGCGCAGAAAGTCTGATATTCCTCGTGTTCTGCAAGTAATTCCTGAACCGTATCTCTGTCTACTTTTTCCAATAGAATTCCCAACCACTCAGGTAAAACAATATCGTTTTCTGAAAATAATGATTTCATGCTCTACTTCCTCCTGTTCTTTTTTGCTAACTATAACAAGTTTCTCAGGAGAAAACGACTGTGCGATTTTCACATTCAATCTGCCAGAAACTCTCTGGCAGACTGAATCCCTTTTACCGCTCACGCTCTTTTTCCTTTTGTTCCGGTTCTATCTCCACTCCTTCTCCATCGTCCAACAGCACCTGGTCTTTCTTATCCATATCCAGAAGTACGTTTAATTCTCCAAGCCTTGCTACCTTTTCTGCCAGTTCTTCTTCCTGTGGAAACTCTTTCTGTGCTTCCTCTTTGGCATTTTCCAACTGTACCTTGAGGTTTTCTAACTCGTCCTGCCACCGTAACATCTTGTCAGGCAGTTCCTGAATCTTATTATCCAGACGGGTAATATTACCATGAATATCTGAACCAAGCGGTACATGATATACTTGTTTTCCATACATGGAAATGATAAATACCTTTTGAAAAGAATCATAAGATAGTTTCATTGGGAAGCCACGATACCTTCCAAGCAGCACCGCTTCTGCTGACTTCATTGCTTTACAGGCTTCTATGATTGCCTGTCCTGCCTCTTTCTTTTCTGTATATACAACATCATGAATCTGCATCGCCGGAAAGGTCTCCCGGTCTGGCGGCGTATTTTCCTTTGCCAATGCAATATCTGATTCGTAATCCGCAATCCGTTGTTCGCACTGTTTGATTTCATTTGGGAAATATCGCACTGCTTTATCTTCCATTTCATACTTCTGGCTGAGAAAACTCTGTTTCAATAACTGAAGCTTTGATACCTGAATATCCAAATCCATCTTCTCTTTTATATACGGATTTCCAACTGCTAAGGCTTTGATTTCTGCATAAGACAGTGCCACTTCATCAATATCCTCCACTGACCTTGCCGGACTTTTACTGGTCATGATTTGAGAGATGAATTTCTGCTTATTCTCTATAATCTGATATAGATAAGCATCGAAAGTTCCTTCTGTAACGTAACGGACAATATCTACTTTCGGATTTTTGTTTCCCTGCCGGACGGTTCGTCCTGCTCTCTGCTCCAAGTCTCTCGGACGCCATGGACAGTCCAGGTCATGGCTTGCAATAATCAAATCCTGCACATTCGTACCGGCTCCCATTTTAAAAGTGCTGCCCATTAAAATACGGACAGCACCTCTTCTTACTTTTGAAAATAATTCTTTTTTTCGTACTTCGGTATTAGCATCATGAATAAATGCAATCTCCTCCGGCGGAATCCCTTTGGCAATCAACTTATCCCTTACATCGTTATAAACACTGAAACTTCCATCTGTTTTCGGGGTAGATAAATCACAAAATACCAACTGCGTCAATCTCTTTTCCTGCTCATGCTCCCAGAAGTTATAGACTTCCTCTACACACGCATTGACTTTACTCTCTGGATAATCCGGTAACAATTCATTCATCATTCGCTGATCCAGAGCCAGTTTTCTTCCGTCATTGGTAATCAGCAGCATGTTATCTTCAGTGGCATTGACCATTCCATCCCTTACACGCTCCGCACGTTCTCCCAGTTCTGCAACCATGTCACGCTGCATTTCACTTGGTTTTACAGATACAACCCGGTACTCTACTTCCGGTACTGGAAGATTCAACATGTCAGCGGTCTGAATATCTGCCACCTCCCGAAACATCTGCATAAGCTCCGGAAGATTATAAAACTTTGCGAATCTCGTTTTTAGACGGTAGCCTGTCCCTTCCGGGGCAAGCTCGATTGCTGTCACTGTTTCTCCGAAAGTTGATGCCCATGCGTCAAAATGCTGTAGGTTATGCTCCACCAATGTATGATGCTGCAAGTATCTCTGCATGGTATATAGTTCCACCATACTGTTGCTGACTGGTGTTCCTGTAGCGAATACCACACCTTTTCCTCCAGTCAGTTCGTCAAGGTACTGGCATTTCATAAACATATCAGAGGACTTCAACGCTTCTGTCTGGGCAATGCCTGCTACATTTCTCATTTTCGTATATAGATACAAATTCTTGTATCCATCCGCTTCATCAACAAATAAGCGGTCAATTCCCAATTCTTCAAAGTTGATCACCTGGTCTTTTTTACTCTGGTCATTCAGTTTTTCCAGTCGCACAAGCAATGACTTCTTCGTCTTTTCCAACTGCTTGATTGTAAATTTGTTTCCATTCCTTGCTTTTTCCTCTGTAATTCCCTGCACAAGTTCCTCAATCTGACTGCGGATTGTCCTTTGCTGACGTTCAATGCTCAATGGAATACGTTCAAACTGACTATGCCCGATAATTACCGCATCTATATCACTGGTAGCAATTCTGGCACAGAATCTTTTTCGGTTTTTGGTTTCAAAGTCTTTCTTGGTTGCCACCAGTAAATTTGCTGCCGGATAAAGCTGTAACCACTCGGCTGCAAACTGTTCAATGATGTGGTTCGGTACAACAACCATGGACTTGTGACAAAGTCCCAGTCGTTTACTCTCCATTGCAGCCGCAACCATCGTATACGTCTTTCCTGCTCCAACTACATAGGCAAGCAGCGTGTTCCCGCCGTACAGGATTCTTGCAACACCATTTTTCTGATGTTCCCGTAGCCGGATTTCCGGATTCATTCCATAAAAGTTCAGATGACTTCCATCATATTCCCTTGGTCGGATTGCATTGAAATTTTCATTGTAATAATCAGTAAGTCTCTGCCTGCGCTCCGGTTCTTTCCAAATCCAATCCTGAAATGCCTGCTTGATCAGATCTTGTTTTCCCTGTGCTATGGCAGTTTCTTTCTTATTTAGAACAGCTTTTTTCTTTCCGTCATCGTCCTCCACATAATCGTAAATCCGAACGTCTCTTAGATTCAAGGTATCTTCAATAATCCGATACGCACTGACTCTTGTTGTTCCATAGGTATTGTTTGCCTTTACATTCCCCTTATCCAGACTTCTTCCCTCTACCTGCCATTCTCCCGTATATTTAGAAAAATGTACTTTTATTTTCCACTGCATATAATTGGGCGTATTCAATAACTGGAACATAAAATCTTCAACATCACTCTCCGGAAGCCACGTTGTCCCCAGTCGGATATTGATTTCTGAAGCACTTAAATCCTTTGGCTGTACTTTTTGCAAAGCAGTTGCATTGACCTGATACCTTACATCTGCCTGTGCCGCAAGTTCTGCCACTTTCAACTTCTCTCTTACATTCCCTGACAAATATTCGTCTTCGGAAACATACTTTGGATTCTCTGTATCACTTTCCGGTAAACGAAAAACAACGCCGGACAACTCCTGTTCCAGTTCTTCTTCTGTTTTCCCGGTCAGTTTCGCCATGAAAGGCATATCCACTTTTGCTTTTTCTGCAAGAGAAATTGACAATGCTTCACTGGCAGTATCCACACTGTTCACTACCTTATGTGCTTTGATTGTCCGCTTAGAAAACATATCCGCTTTCCGTTCCAGTGTTCCGTCTTCTGCAAGAATCTCCAGTGAACTCAGCAATGGATAACTATTATCGTCTGCAAATACACGCATATTGGCACGATCATTTAACAGTCCGTATTTACTGCGGAAGAGATCATACAGACGGTTTAATTCCTTCTGTTGTCCTTCGATTACTGCATCAGAATATCCTTCTGTCTGATACCGGATCAGTTCTCTTGCACAATCCCGGATTGCAATCATACCTTTCACACGATTTACTCCAGTCACCGGAAGTGTTACCGGCTTCATACGACTGTTTTCCCGATAGTAAATCTTTCCATCTACCAATGTGTAAGAATAATTGCTCACCGATGGATCTGCAGGAATCGTATGGTCTTCTTCCTCCACCAGTTCTTCCATTTCTACTTCTTCAATCGTACCCTTTAACGCTTCAACTGCAACTGAAAGAAGTTCTGACAGTTCTCTGCCCTCATACGGTCTGCAAGTACTTCTCATGCCATACGGACCGGATTCCATAACCATTTCTCCCAGTATCATTTCCGGGTGCTGTACATAATAGCGGTTCTGTTCAATGCCGTTGTCATCATAATCCAGATATACCCAGTCCGGTTCCTCCAGTGTCATATGGTCACGCTTCTGAAGGAATAAAATATCCGATGTTACTTTCGTTCCTGCGTTTTTGGTAAAGGTATCATTCGGCAGACGGATTGCACCGATCAGCTCTGCTCTCTGTGCCAGGTATCTTCTGACATATGGATTCTTCTTATCCATGGTTCCTGATGAAGTAATAAATGCAATCACACCGCCCGGTCTTACCTTGTCCAATGTTTTCGCAAAGAAATAATCGTGAATGAAGAAATTGTACCTGTCATATCTGCTGTCAAATACTTTAAACTCCCCAAACGGTACATTGCCGATTGCAACATCGAAAAAACTGTCTGGAAGATTTACTTTCTCATAACCCTCAACCGCTATCTTGGATTTCTGATAAAGTTGTGCAGCAATTCTTCCTGAAACAGAATCCAATTCCACACCATACATCTTACAGTCCGAAAGAGATTCTGGTTTCATACCGATAAAGTTACCGACACCACAACTTGGTTCCAGAATATTTCCACTCTTTAGTCCCATGTTTTCCAGTGCCTGATACATACTCTTGATTACAATCGGCGGAGTATAGAACGCTGTCAGCGTTGATTCTCTTGCAGATTCGTATTCTTCTTCACTTAATACAGTCTGCAATTCCAGATACTCGGCTGCCCATGCGGATTTCTTTGGATCAAATGCATCTGAAAGACCGCCCCAACCAACATATTTTGCCAGCATTTCCTGTTCTTCCGGTGTTGCATAACGATGTTCGTTTTCACATTTCTTCAGAAGTTGAATCGCTGCAATATTTGCCCTGAACTTTTCTTTGGCTGAGCCATACTCCGGCACTTCCTCCATAATCTGATACTGATGTCTGTTCTGCCCGGAAACTTCCGGATACAAATCGTAGCTCTGCGCTTTCTTTGCAGGTTCGCCCTGTTCCCAGGAAGGGGCTAATTCCAAAGTATTTTCTTCTTCGGCTGGTAATTCGCCTGCTTCCAATTCCGCTGCTTCCTGTACCGGAACATATCCCTGTTTCTCGATTGTCTGGAACCACTCATGTGCAAATAGATTCAGTTCTTCTTCCAGCTCCTCATTATATCCGTCATCGCCATAAACTTCATCGTATCTTTGTAATGCGTCCTGCTGATAAGTTCTTGCCTGAAGCGTTTTCCTGTCATTATCATAAGCAAATTCCATATCCGGATCTGCCATGGCATCTCCATTCTGCTCATAGTAATGAGAGATTGCAATAAAGTTGTCACCAACCTGCTCAATCGTAAGGGGCATGAAGCCTGCTCCTGCCTCAAAGGTTTTGGAATCCACTTCTCCCCGTAAAACTTCGCCTGCCATCTTCATCACAAACTGATAATTCTGCTCCGGAATACTCAGCTCTGTCTCTGTTTCTTCTGATGGAACATCTGTCGGCTGTGCCTCTTTTTCTTCTTCGGCTGGTAATTCCGGCAATGGCCGTTTGATTTTCAAATGGTCATTTGCCGGATTCTCACATATCTTACGGTCAAATTCTTCTCTGGATAGTTCTTCGCTAAAAATCGGATATTGCTGATCCCGAAGTACCACTCTCTCTGCTGACAGGAACTCAACTTCATAATCTTTCATTCCTATCGTAACAACAGTATCCTCAGAAATGTCATAATCTGCCGATTCGTTTTCCGATTCTGTTACAGCTCTGTCTGATATTAATTGTTGCTCAGATTCTTCCTGCAAAGGTCTTCCTCTGGCAATTTTTCTTTTTTCATACTCTGGAAATTCTTTCTGTTCCTGCTCTGAAAGATACCTTCCAACAGCAATAAGTTCTCCAACTCTTTTTACGACTACGTTCCATTTCAGTAAAATTTCTGGTGAATCTACTTCATATCCTTTCCGTAGTTTTATTCCTTTACTGTCATAGTTTTCATCAAGTTTTATTCCATTTATATTTAATGTTCTTCCACCTATGCCATATGCACCCTGCAAGAATTTCACATTTTCTGATGTGCTATGTTCCTGTTTAAGATAAGAATAGATATCGTATTTTCCATCTGCAAAATGCGGACCGTCTTGAAGAACCTCATCAATCAATTCCTGTGAAAAAGAAAAAGCAGGGGATTTTTCCTCTGCCTTCTCTTCTAATATTTGAAGTTGTTCTTCCTCACTTGGAAGTATGTCACTACTCCTATTATTTTCTTCTAATTCTCCAGGATTTCGTTCCTCACGATTTCCTGCGCTCTCTGCCGGATATTGTTCATTCTCCCGATCCACTCCATCTGATCTCTGGCTTTCAGTTCTTCTGTCACGCCCTCGTTCTCTGCCATCTGCTGAATAAGTGTCTCCATTCTGTTCTGTGCTTCTTTCTCCGTCTGAATCAGATGCTGGTTCAATGTTCCCGCTGTCAGAAGATTCAGATACATTCCGTACCGATTCTTCATCAGATATTGTTTTCGGAGATATGCGTACTTCCCAAGGTGAACTTCCTCGCCCTCTGGAATTGTAAGATTCGGCAGGAGATAATCTCCCTGTCTGCTGTATGTGATTGCTGCCATTGTCCTGTCCCCTTTCTGTTGCGATTTCCTGTTTGTTATCCACATTATAATCTGTTGTTTTCTGTTCAACAAATGTGCGTTGCTTCCGTTCCTGTATCTTTAACTTTCGTATTGTGTCCGCAACTTCTCCTAATGCCATTTCTGACATATCACTCGCAGCCACGCCAAAGAGATTGACTAACTCCTTTGTATGAAAGTCCCGAATATTTTGAAAGTCCCTTGTCTCCAGATAAATGTCCGGTTCAATTCCACAACGCAAAAAAAGCATATAAGAAATGCTGTTTGCAAGCAGTTGTTTCATTTTCAACCGGATATTAAACTCATCAATTTCTTCTAACGGACTATCCTTTGTCGCAAGTAGGATATCCGGAAGATAATCTCCAATGTTATCCTCTGCAATATTCAGAGACGCTTCCAGAATCACCATCGCAAACTCTTTTCTGTCTCCGTCCGTCACGCCAAATGTATTTACCAAGGCTTCTTTTACTGGTTCCTGTTGTTCTTCTGCCACACTCCACAAAGAGACCGGACGCACCAGACGCTTATACTTTCCTTCTCTGGTATCGGATACATCAAAATAATATTTTAACTTTAATCTATCGGAACTCTTATCAAATACAGCAATTCCTTTAGAATCTCGTTTTACCCACCGTCCAAACTTTTCATTCCATTTTTCCATAGGAAGTACTGCGGTTGCTTCTGGACGCTGCACATGAATCAAAAGCTGTTCATCAAATGGCAATCGGTAATTTTTACTGGCTGACTGAAGAAAGGCTATCCACTTTTCCGGTGACTCTGTCACTTCCTGCGTTGCTTCCTCATACAGTTTTGTAATGACATCAAATTTCTTTACCACGTACCTTCCTCCTATCGTTCTCTTTCTTTTTGTCTGATTGGATATTTTTCTAAAAACTCCTGCACTGTCCGGCACCCCTTATCTTTATATTTCCAGTCCGTTTTCGCTTCCAGGTCAAGATAACCATTCGCTGGTATTTTTAACCGTTCGCGTGTAAGAACCGAACCCAAATGATTCGCTAAAATGCCTTTTGCAATCTGGACTGGTTCCCACGTTTCATCATCATATCTGACTTCATATAAATATAACCCTTTCGGAACTGTCTCCTGATCCAAACGCATATCGTTAAATAATGCAGGTTTTCCAAACAAACGGATTTCCGTATAATACTCATTCATAACATCATATCTCATACTGCTCCACCTCCCAAAAAAGTAATCACTTTATTGGCTTTGATTGCTTTCTGCAAATCATTGATCATTCCAATCTCTGCAACCGTAATCCCTTGAATTTCCAAAATCTCGTCCAAGGTCATTGCAGAAATATCTTTTTCCTCTGTAATTCCTGCTTCAAATATCTTATTGATAACTTTTACCGCTTTCTGGTTCACTACCATTCTTTTGTCCTCCTTGCCTGTTTCGCTATGTAAGAGGGTGGTATTTCACCACCCTGTAATCCTTATTCGTCCTCGCTTTCTTCTTTCTTTTCTTCAATCGCCAGTGGTGCTTTCTTCTTTTTTCTTGCATGGATAGCCACTCCACCAACGCCCATTGCAGACAATGCAGCAATGGCTAGCCACAATCCTGCTTTTGCGGTGTCTCCTGTTTTTGGAGGATTGCTTGTCTTTGTAGTAGTACCCGGTGTCTCTGGGGTTGGTGTTTCCGGTACTTCTTTGATGGTTACGGTCTGTCCTTCATCGTTGATATCCTTATGCTCTGTTACCTTTTTCGGTTCTTCCGGATTTGTCATATCATACAGTTCTTCAAAAGTTACAAGCTGCTTTCCTCCAAGAGTGCTGCCGTCGAAAGTAAACTCAACCTGCACTTCCATGTTTTCCTTATCAGCAATAAATTCATAATCATTGGTAACTTCTTTGCCATCAATAATCAGCTTTGCATTTTCTGCCTTAACCATCTGCCAACCAGACAATTTATACTTTGTACCGATTTCCAATCCATCTAAAGTAACTGTATCTACAATCGTCAGATCTTTTCCGGCTTCGATTTCTTTCTTACCGTTCTTATCAGTTGCTGTGGTATGAATCGAAATCTTTCGCTCTGTAATCAGGACCGTCTGTCCTTCATCGTCAATGTCCTTATGCTCTGCAACTTTTACAGGTTCTTCCGGATTCTTCAGGTCATATAATTCTTCAAATGTAACCAGATTCTGTCCGCCAAGTTCTGATGCATCGAACGTATAAGAAATCTCTACTTTCATTTTCTCGCTGTCAGCAACAAAAGTATAATCACTTTCCACACGCTTTCCATCAATGAGCAGTTCAGCATTTTCCTCTTTCAGCATCTGCCAGCCTTTTAACTGGTACTTTCTTCCTTCTTCCAGACCGTCCAGAGTAACTGTATCCACAATCGTTACTTTCTTTCCTGCAACAATTATCTTTTCGCCCGTTTTCTTGTCTGTTGCGGTTGTATGAATGCTAATCTCTTTCTCATACTCATCGGTCAGTGTTCCAAGGTCGATTTTCACTTTATTTCTGCTGACAACAACTTCAAATGCAGGGATCAGCTTCATGCCTTTATTGGATTCACAAGATAATTCCTCAATCTCATAAGTATCATAAAGCAATGCACCTTTGCTATCGTCCGGCTCAGAAGTTCCGAACCAGATACCGTCCTCACTGGATTTTCCTGCATTTGTATTTTTCTTATGAGACGCCCAATCGGAAGCGGTTGAAAACTGACCATTTTTATCTGTCACTACGATATGGCTCTCTCCGGTTGTTTTACTCGTAATCTTAAAAGGAACATTCGCAAGTCTCTTATGTGTACCTGCTCCAATCTTTACGCCTTCCAGATCTCCACGTTTAATCTGGTTGTAAATGGAATGACTTTCGTCTGTTAAATCCACGATTTTTCCATTTTCTGTAATCGAAAATTCAATCGCTTTTGCCCCGTCAGTCAGATAACCTTCCGGTGCTTTGGTTTCTTCCATTTTGTATTTACCATACGGAAGTAAATCTGCCGTCGTTGTTGCAATTCCGTCAATTCCTGTCTGAATCATCTTAACTGTCTCATTCTTCTTGTACAGTTTTCCTTCTACCAGAACCGGATTCTCGTTCAGTGAAATAATTGCAAATGCTGCATCTTTTAATGTGGCACTTCCCTGTGCTTTGGTGTCTTTTGTCTCCAAATCACGTTTCTGAATCTTCACACCACCTCGGATTACCTGATCTGATACGGAATACTGGTTGCTTCCGGAAAGGACTGCAAGCTCTCCGTCCTCTGTAATCTGTGTCAGATACATTCCTTTTATCTGCTCTGTGCTGTCCCCTGCCTGCATATAAGCTCCGTCCAGTAAATATCCGTCCGGTGCTTTTGTCTCCTCAACAGTCAGTGTTCCAAGTGGTAATACGCTTTTTTCATTCTGAATGTAAAATGCATCTCCCGATACTTTGTAAGCATCTGACAGTTTTGTCACATAATGAATACTTCCGTCACTGCTCTTTTCTGCCACCGTTTTTGTAACCCAGGTACGTGTTGCTTTCTCTGGTAAGTTATCTTTTGTATAAAATCCGTCATAATAATGCCAGGTAAATTCTGCTCCTGTCAGTGCTGCATTACCCTGTGCGGTTGCTTTTCCTGTCTCCATATCAATCTTAAACAGGTCTACCAGTGTCTCTGTCACTTTCGGAACATCGGAAACATTTAATACGGCTGTTTTTCCGGCTTCAACCTTCAGACTGTGTACTGTCGTATCCAGCTTATATCCCTTCGGTGCAGAAAGCTCTTTGATGTAAACATTCCCTGCAGTCACTTCAACCTCATTTGTCTCACCATTCTCATTTGTTGTAAGTGTTCCAATCTGATTGCTGCAATTCTGGTCTGAGAATATGCCAAAGGTTGCTCCGGCAATGGAATACATCGCATTTCCATTTGTGACAATCTCATTTGCGGTTGTCTTTTTTACTTTTGCATTTCCGACATTCAGTTCTGCCCAAAACTGTCCGAGATCCTGTCCCTCTCCAGTATAGATATATCCTCCACATTTATACCGACCTTTGTTCGCCTGTACAAATGCTCTCGCTCCTGCATACACTTCATTCTGAATATCCTGTGAAATCTCAGAATATGCAGCTCTGACATTATCACACTGCCAGCCTAAATACTCACTCAATCTCTGCCATACCACACACTGTTCCAACAGATATCCCTGATTCGCATTCAGGTTGCTGTGACTGCCCCTATACTGCTTTACATACTCCAGTGACAATGCCACATCTTCGATCTGTGCAGCACTCATACTGGACCTCGCATCGTGCCTGGTTTTATACCCATTTTTAAATCCGGTGTTAATATCTACACAATAGGCGGTTTCGCCCTCTACTCGCATGTGACCTTCATTGAATGTAGAATGAATGGTTCCATCATTCATCACATGTTCAATATATCCGACTCTCTCTGAGGATTCCGTCCAATACTGTGTTTCCGCTGCCTGAACCGATGTGATCGGTAATGCAGTTAAAATCGTGGTCAGGGCAAGAATCCCTGTACACACTCGTTTCCATATATTCTTCATTTTCTACAATTCCTTTCTTTTCAATCAAAAAAGACGTCCGTCTGGAACGTCTGCTGTTGCTTTATGCTGTTTGTTCCCTGCTGTCATGCAGGGTGTGGGAATCTCTGACCTTCCGAAAGAGAAGATGTTCCCGGCTCCTTATTGTCTTTTCGGCTGGTAATCTGCTGGTAAACCAAAGGGGTAGGGTGTGGGGAGGGGAAACAGAAAAAGACTGATTTCTCATTGACCGCCAACGGATAGACTTCTCCCTTGGTGTCAAAACGCCTATCGTTCCCTGCTTTTTTCCCGTTTCCGGTATAATTCCAGTGCTTTGATAATGGTTTCTTCCATTTTTTGTTGTGAAGTCCCCGATGGAAAATATTTCTTCAGTCGGTTCTTAGGGATTTTCCATTGCTCTACCTGATTTGGCTTTTCCTCTGCCATAATCGACAACAAAACATCTTCATTCAATCTGCCCTCTGCTGAAAATTTGCGGATTTTGATTGCCTGTGCATGACTTGGAGTGCAATCTTCCGATTCCATGGTATCGTACAATATCTCCTGTTCTTCTTTTGGCAAATAAGACAGCTCCACCGCCGGACGCATGGCAATTTTCTTGTTATCGACCATATCAAGAATTTCCGGTATTAAGTAGGTTAATCGAATATATCTTCTGATTTGGTCTTTACTTTCTCCAACCTCCTCACCCAATAATTCATCAGAACGTTTCCCTTTCAACTTTGTCGCCAGTGGCGACGAAGTTAAATCAGTTCTTTGTCCCTGTCTTTTCATGACATCTAACTTCATTTTGTAAGCAAATGCTTTTTCTGATGGTAATATTTCTTCCCTTTGAAGATTGCTGTCAACCATGACAATAACTGCTTCGTCATCACTGAGATTTCTTACAATACAAGGTATATTTTCTAACCCTGCCAGTTCACTTGCCATTTTTCTACGGTGTCCAGAAATCATTTCATACCCACCTGTTGGCTTCTCTCTGACAAGAGCAGGAACCAATACACCATGTTCTCGAATACTTTCAATGGTCTCCATCATTTTGTCATCCATTTTTACTTTAAATGGATGATTCGGAAAATCACTGATGTCATAAACAGAAATATTTTTTACATGCTCCTGATTCTTCTGGTCTCTTTCTTCCTGCGTGGTAAAAAGGTCATCGGCTGAGGGAAGATTCATGTTTATTTCTTTGCTTTTCGCCACACTGAATCACCTCCCTCGTAAATTCTGCATACGCCTTTGCAACAGTTCCATTCTTGTCATACTCATAAATGCTCTGTCCTGCTGCACTGCTTTCTGCCGCTGTGATAGCCACCGGAATAACCGTTTTGAAAATTCGGATATGTTTCCCGTAATTTTCTCGAAGGCTATCCTCTGTTGTCCTTGCCAGTTTTGTCCTCATATCTGCAAGTGTCAGCAATACTCCATCAATCTTCAGATTAGGATTTAGCTGTCTTTGTACCTTACCGATTGTTTTCATTAACTGCGTCATACCCTTTAATGGAAGATAATGAGCCTGAACTGGAACAATTACACTGTCTGCGGCAGCTAATGCATTGATAGTCAACATTCCCAAACTAGGCATACAATCAATCAGGATATAATCATAATCCTTTTTCAAATCTGACAGATACAGCTTTAAAGTCTGCTCTCTGCTCATGGCATTTACTAGTGAGATTTCCATGCCCGATAGCTCGATATTGGTTGGAATAATGTCTACTCCTTCTTCATGGTGCAAAATGCCTTCATTATACACAAACGGTTCGTCTTGTAATATCTTCTTCATTTGTGTTTCCAATGTAATCGGAAGACTATCTGCATTTATCCAACCCAATGCAGTTGTTAAATCTCCCTGTGGATCAGCATCGACCAATAATACTTTTCGTCCCTGATGTGCAAGACCTATTCCCAGATTTAATGTTGTTGTGGTCTTGGCTGTTCCTCCCTTCTGATTTGCAAGGGCGATTACTTTACATTTTGTCATATGATTTCCTCCTTCCTTGAAAAATTTAATAGCCAATCCTTTTTACGAGACTGGCTATGTATAAAAATGAGCATGAAAAAAGCCGACTGACTTTCAATTTGAATCAATCGGCTATGTAATATATTCTATTTTACATTTTTCAAGATATTCAATTTCTCGAAAATCTTTTTCTTCACGAAAACGTTCCGGAATATTTCCAAATATTTTCTTATAAATTTCAGCAGACCCTTCTGTATATTCTTCAACTTTATGTGTTAATTTCTTTTTTACTTGCTCTTGAAATGTTTCTGATTGTCGTGGAAGCCATTCATTCATAATTTGAAATGCATTATATTTCTCCAGTCTATCAAAGCATACTCCCATTGTTTCTATGATTTCTTTTATCCGCATTTTCTCTTTTGATGGAATAATAATATACCTCTTTTTTACACATTCACTAATTCTATATTCATTATATTCTGCTGGAATAAGCTTACTTTTATACCAATATTCATGTGTAAGTGCAGCATCATCAACCAAACCATTTAAATATAACTGTTCCCATGAAATTAACTGTTCATCATTTTCATCAACGACTATCTTATAAACTTTAACATCTAGCGTATCTTCTTGAAAATACTTATATATCTCCAATGCACGCAAACATTGAATAATACTTGGTGCCAAACATATTCTATTTGTTTTAACTTCTTCCCCTATAGAAGTATCTCCTGGTATTCGTGGAATCAGTATTTCCTGTGTTGGCTTATTAAATAATGTTACATGATATAAAATCAATTCTATTCCCCTTTTTACTACTAAATGGTTCTTTATGCAAATAATCGAAAATCTGTGTCCTCATTATAATCTCTCTTTTTTAATATTTCAATTTATTATTTTCCACGATAGCTTATGAAAAGTTGGGGAATCTTACGCTATCATACATCAAAAGTTGGGTAAATATTGGGTAATTACACTACTCCCCAACAAAATAAAACAGGCAATCTGCGCCTACTTATTTCAGAAGAATGAGGCGAAGTTTCATACGACAGTTGGGGAATTGAAATTCCCCAACTCACTCCCCAACTTTTACCCAATTTCATGCATAAATAGCGATAATTTACGATAAGTCAAAATTTATTCCCCAACACGCAAAAAAACCTTGAATTATCCCATTTTCATAGGAAATTCAAGGTTTTTCGTTGATTTACATGATAATAATACGGTTCAAATTCTTATGCGAACTGTAAGATTATGCGTTCATCTGTTTTGCAACTTCCTCAGCGAAGTTCTCTTCTTTCTTCTCAAGACCATCGCCTGTCTCGTAGCGAACGAAGCCTTTGATCTGGATCTTAGCGCCGTTCTCTTTTGCTACCTGCTCTACGTATTTAGCAACGGACTGTTTTCCGTCCTCTGCTTTTACGTATGTCTGGTCAAGAAGACAGATCTCTTTGAGCTCTTTCTTAATACGTCCTGTGATCATTCCCTCGATAACCTTAGCCGGTTTCTGGGACTCCTTCGGGTCGTTCTGGATCTGAGCCATAAGGATCTCTTTCTCATGCTCGATATAGTCAGCGCTTACTTCCTTGTCGCTTGTGTACTGCGGTTTCAGAGCTGCGATCTGCATAGCTACGTTCTTAGCCATCTCTTTAACAGCATCGTTAACAACATCTGTCTCAACGTCTACAAGAACGCCGATCTTTCCACCCATATGAGTGTAGGAAGCGATGAATCCGTTCTGCTCCTCAACCTGAGCAAATCTACGGATGTTCATGTTCTCGCCGATTACTGCGATCTGAGCTGCAAGAGCCTCTTTTACAGTCTTGGTTGTATCAAGTGCCCATGCCTCAGCAAGGAAAGCATCGATATCAGCTGCTGTTGTGTTAAGTGCCTGTGCTGCAACATCTGCAACATAGCCCTGGAACTTCTCGTTCTTTGCAACGAAGTCTGTCTCAGCATTAACCTCAACAACGACTGCTTTCTTTCCATCCTCTGTTACCAGAGTTTTGCAAAGACCCTCTGCTGCGATACGGCTTGCTTTCTTCTGTGCTGTAGCAAGACCCTTCTCACGCAGGAACTCAACTGCTTTATCCATATCACCATCTGTAGATGTAAGAGCTTTCTTACAATCCATCATTCCGGCGCCGGTCATCTCTCTTAACTCTTTTACCTGTGCTGCTGTAATAGCCATTGTTCGTTTCCTCCTGAAATATTCTGTTTATACGAATTATTCCTCTGTAGCTGCAAACTCCTCAGACTCAGCCTCGATCTCGCCATCTGCCTCAGCAGTTCCCTGCTTAGCCTCGATAACAGCGTCAGCCATCTTGGAAACGATGAGTTTTACTGCACGGATAGCATCGTCATTTCCCGGGATCACATAGTCAAGCTCTTCCGGATCACAGTTAGTATCGCAGATACCGATAAGCGGGATTCCAAGTGTATGAGCCTCCTGTACGCAGATTCTCTCTTTCTTAGGATCTACGATAAAGATAGCATCCGGGATTCTCTTCATCTCTTTGATTCCGCCAAGGTTCTTCTGAAGCTTAACAAGCTCTTTGCGAAGCTCGATAACTTCTTTCTTAGGAAGTACGTCGAATGTTCCGTCAGCTTCCATTGTCTCGATCTCTTTCAGTCTTGCGATACGGCTCTGGATTGTCTTGAAGTTTGTAAGCATACCACCAAGCCATCTCTCATTTACGAAGAACTCTCCACAACGCTCTGCCTCTGTACGGATAGCATCCTGAGCCTGTTTCTTAGTTCCTACGAAAAGGATGTGTCCACCGTTGGCAACGATATCTGCTACTGCATTGTAAGCATCGTCAACCATTCCTACAGACTGCTGAAGATCAATGATATAGATACCATTTCTCTCTGTGTAGATGTACGGAGCCATTTTAGGGTTCCATCTTCTTGTCTGATGTCCGAAATGAACACCTGCCTCTAAAAGCTGCTTCATTGAAATAACGCTCATGTCTTTTCTCCTTTTTGGTTAAATTCTTCCGCACAGGTCGCCTTCTCTCTGGACCCATCCTCACACCGTAGGGCACCATCCTTATAGAATCGCCGTGCGTGCTTATTTTTGCAACTTCTGAATTATAGCATAGAAAATCCCCTTATGTAAAGGGGATTTTTCCAATTTTTTTCTGTTTTTCAGCGGTTTCCGGCAGACTTCAGAAGCTCCAGCTCTTTTTCGGTGAGCGAACGATATTTTCCTGTCGGAAGATCTGAAGGAAGCGCCAGCGGCCCCATGGATAGTCTTTTCAAATAAGTTACTTTTTTTCCCAGTGCCTCCATCATCCGTTTTACCTGATGGAATTTTCCCTCGTGGATAGTAAGTCGGATCTCAGATTCCCAATTCTTACCGGCTTCTGCAGATTCTGTACCGGACTCCCAGGTAGAAAGGATCTCCAGCCTTGCCGGTCGTGTGAGATCTTTTTCCCCGATATCCACGCCTTCTGCCAGCTTCACAACATCTTCTTCTGTCACTTTCCCAGATACTTTTGCATAGTAGGTCTTATCCACATGCTTTTTCGGAGAAAGAAGCTCGTGTGCCAGAGGACCGTCATCTGTGATCAGAAGAAAGCCTTCTGTATCTTTATCCAAGCGTCCCACCGGAAAAAGACCCTTTCTTCTGTCTTTCTCTTCAATGTAGTCGAGAACCGTTTTATCTCTGAAGTCCTCCGTTGCGCTGACACAGCCTGCCGGCTTGTTAAAAAGATAGTATACATATTCCGGTGCAGCATGGAGCTCCTGCCCGTTCATAACCACCTGATCTTCTTCTGTTACCTTCAGCTCCGGTTTCTTCACAGATTTCCCGTTAACCTGCACCTGACCCTTCTGTATGTATTTTTTTACCTCGCTTCTTGTACCTGCGCCGGCATCTGCCAGAAATTTATCCAGCCGGACTGGTTTTTCCATTAATCATTTACCTCCCATTCTGTTACATGGGCTGCCTTTGCATCTGCTCTGATAAAATCCGGGATCTCACCGACAAATGTCATATAAAGTCCGGAATCCCCGCCGGTGCTCTCTTGTCCTTCCAGAACCACTTCCATTGTGGCATCTGCATTCCAGATAGTCCATCCGTTTACCAGCTGTGATGGACGGATACATTTTTTCAGGGCTTCCAGCTGTTCCTTTTTATCGTAACGGACTTTATAACCGTTCTCTGTTTCTTCAAGATCCGAAATGGGCTCAGTGTCGGAAAAAGCTTCATCATCTTCGCCGGCAGCTTCGGAGCTGAAGTAATAAACATCAATATACTCAACAGACAGCTCATCCATAGAAAGAGGATATCCTGTTTCTTCCAAAATTGCAAGTGTTCTCTTATATGACGGATACACCAGAACGGAGGTGGACACATTCTCTCCTTCCTGCACAGCCGGTACATTCATTCCCCATTCATCCATGTAGCCTTCTGACGGAATTCCCGTATAATCGAACATCAGCATTGCACATGGCTGGTCTTTTACTGTCTGACCGCCGTTTTCCAGAATGTCCTTTCTCAGTGCCTCTGCCAGTGCCTGACGCTTCTCTGCATTTTTTTCAAATAAAGAATGAATATCTCCGTCACAGAAAATACCGGTAACCTCTTTCAGATACTGTTTGTCCAGCTGGAAAAATGAATATCTGTCTTCTTTCCATGTCTGCTCATCATACAGGGCTTCCATAAGATTCTGCGCCTGTGCAGAAGATACACTATAGCTTCTGCAGACACTGAACCCTTGTTTATTTATGTAGCGTACATACATACGCCTTCCGGATCTTTTTTCTTTTTCATTCTGAAGCCTGATATCCTTCAGACTGTTATACAATGCTTTACTCTTCATCACCGGCTGATCCAGCAGACCGGAACTATTGTCTGAGGTGGCAGTATACCGGATCTTATAGATTCCGCTTTCTTTTTTTTCCACATTGCAAAGCTGCTCTGTATATGAAAGATTGCTTACATTTATCACAACTCCCTGAAGATTGTCATAAGCCGGAAAATAACTGTCATATCCCAGAAGATCCATTTTCATGGTCAGCGCACAGATTGCCACAACACCTCCAAGGATCATAAGCTGCACTTTTCTGCGGAAAAATCTGCGAAAATCCATTTCATAGATCACTTCCAGAATTCCATGGACCAGGATCGTTCCCAGTATCATTCCGAAGATCCACCATGCTGTTTTGGATGAATCTTCCGGAATCATATAAAAGATCAGACCGATCCCCAGTCCGGATGGTATTGTGATCAGGGCACTTAAGACCGGCTCCATCCAGGTATATACCAGAGCTTTTCCGGTATTCTCTGACCTTCGTCTGCAAAATGCCATCCAGGAAAGTGCTGCCATGATAAACAGCGTGAGGATCAGTATCAGCAACTGCTTTCCAAAGCTTCCGCTGCTGTATCTATCTATAAAGCTTACGATCACCATAAGAGGAGATCCCAGATTCCGCACTGCTGCCAGAATTCCGTAACTGCCCTCGTACCAGGTATCAAAAAATAAATGTCCGCTTAACTGCAGCATCACTGCCAGAACGATACTGTAGGTAAAAAGCCCTGCCCATGCAAGTGCTCCCATCAACATGGTACCGGTGCAGGCGATCACCAGCACTGTGGAAAAATACACCAGAAGATACATCAGGAGATGGAGCACCAGCAGGATCAGTGCCTTTTTCATAATGGAAAGGCTGTAATATCCTCTGGCTGCCCCGATGCATACCGCAGCAAATTCCATGATCACATATGGCACCAGATAATAAAGAACAGCCAACAATACTCTGTGCAGAAACAGTGCACTTCGCTTTACCGGAAGGCTGTGATAGAAATCCACTTTTCTCGGGGAATACAGATACCAGAAGCCGCTTACTGCTGCAAAACATGCGGTTACCGCAGCCACAGCTGCTCCCATTGTGAGAAAGTCACTGCTCCACAGGCTGGAATACAGATAGGAAAGCTGACTCTGAGTATAACTGCGCTCATTCCATTTTCCCATCAGAATAAGTTCCGCTACCGGAAATGCAAGGAGAAATGCGATCATGGCAAATGCCGGGATCCATCTTTGTCCTTTAGAAGAGGATTTCATATACTCACTGGAATAAATTTTTGACTTCATAGCCTGCCACCTCCGTTTCGCTGATAAATATTTCTTCCAGAGTCAGTGGGAGCACTTCGCAGAAAAGAGGATTTTTTGCCTGTATCTTCTCCATGATCTCTCTTCTTGTTCCCCTTGCAGTAATAAGCAGCAGGGAGCCCTGATGCTCTGTTTTCAAAACATCCAGCTCTTTCTTTAATTCTTCTTCTTTCTTTTTGTCAGTAAGTACACACTGGATCTTATGGATGTGGAATTTCATATCCTCCAGATCTCTGGAAAGGAGAATTCCTCCCTGATGAAGAAGCCCGATGTGATCGCAGATATCTTCCAGCTCACGAAGATTGTGGGAAGCGATCACCGGCGTAAATTCACGACTCATGATCTCCGATGCAAAAATACTTTTTACTGCCTGGCGCATTACCGGGTCCAGGCCATCAAAGGTTTCATCACAAAACAGATATTTCGTTCCTGTACTGATTCCCAGGATCACCAGAAGCTGTTTCTTCATTCCCTTGGAAAAAGTGCTGATTTTTCGTTTTCCATCCAGATGAAACTGCTTCATCATTGTCTCAAAACGCGCCTGCTGAAATCCCGGATAAATACAACGGTAAAATTCTGCCATGTCCAGAGCATTGTAATTTGCCGGAATATATGCATCGTCCGGGATGTAGAAAAAATGCTCTTTGATCCTTTCATTTTCAAAAACCGGTTCTTCATCCATCAGCACCTCTCCTCTGTCCTGACGGATGATCCCGGCCATGATACGGAGCAGAGTACTTTTTCCCGCACCGTTGGAGCCAATCAGTCCAAAAACCTCCCGTTCCCCGATATCCATGGTGACCTTATTTACTGCCTGTATCTTACCAAAAGCTTTGCTGCAGTTTTTTATCTCAATCATTGTTTCCCTCCTTATAGCATAAGCGGATCACACCGATCATTTCTTCCTCCCCTACTCCCAGAGCCATTCCCTTTTCTGTGATCTTTTTCAGCTCACTTAAGGTTTCTTCCATACCGATCTGCCTGATCCTGCTGCTGTCTGTGACAAAACTGCCTTTTCCCTTCACCGGACAGATCAGCCCCTGCTGCTCCAGTTCCATATATGCCCGCTGGATGGTATTGGGATTGATGGATAATTCCACGGCCAGCTGCCGCACAGACGGCATCTTGGAAGATGGCTCCACAGCTCCTGACAGGATCAGCATCCGGAATTTCTCTACGATCTGCTCGTAAATGGGACGTCTGTCCTGATAGTCCAAGAATAACATACGACGCTCCTTTCTCTGTAATCTGTGTATTAAGTGTATTAATTCTTTTAATACACTTATGATAGCACATGATACAAAGGTACGCAAGAAATGGTCTCTTAAATAAATATAAAATCTATATAAATTTACCGGCAGCAAAAGATTCCGGTATATTTTTATAAAAAAATCTGTAATGGCATCCTTATACTATGATTCCACTACAGATTCTCTGTAAAGCAAATATTCATCTATCACTCTGCCTGATCCAGTAGCAGGCAGGTATTCGTGATCCACATTGGATCAAACAGCCCGGTAGCCACGTTTTTCTCCCCGGCGTGCAAAATACTGATATCCTCCAATCATCGTTGCCGCAAAAACACCATAGATCATCAGAAGGCTTCCTGCTCCGGCTTTTTCCACCAGAGTCTGGGCATATTCACTGAAAATAAGTATCCAGGTATTGGCTCCGATGTGCATCAGCACACTGGTCCACTTATTACCGCCCATCTCCAGAAACCACGCAAAAATCCCTCCCAGAACAAACGCATACACAGCCTGCAGGACATTTCCGTGATAAATTCCGAAAAACGCCGCAGAGATCACAGCGGAAAACAGTACAGAAAAGTGATCCCGAAGTCGCAGATAGATCAGCCAGCGAAAGATCATTTCTTCTGCAACAGGCGCTATGATCCCCATCCAGAAGATCATCATAAACAAACTCTTTCCTGAGGTAATCTTCGTCATCGTCTCTCCATAGCTGGATGAGATCCAGTTCTGCAGGATCGCCACCAGCACATTGGCATACTGGGCAAATCCGGCTCCAGCAGCAAGAAGAAGCAGCATTTCAGGAATAGATAGCCTTTGTTCCTCAACGGAAGTCAAACCGCCGATCAGCCTTCCTATACGATCCTTCCGGTAAAAATATACTGCCGGAAACATAACCAGCACTCCGGTAAGTCCGGTGATCACCAGCGTATAACTATAGTACCTTTCCTGTGCGTTGCCGACATGCCCTGCCAGCCAGAGAAGCACGGCGCTTCCGAGGATCTGTCCGATAAGATAATGGATTCCTGCCGGATAAAGCTCCCTCCACACTATTTGAAAAATATTCTGTCTGTGCAGAGGGGTCAGACGAAAAAATTCAGAAGTTCATCTGCGGAAGCTACGATCTGAAGAGGCTGTGCCTTTTCCAGTTCTTCTCTGCTTCCATATCCGTAAGATACAGCCACACACTGGATCCCGCATCGTCTGGCTCCGAGAATGTCATGTTCTCTGTCACCCACCATGATTACCTGGTCACGGTGGTCAGAAAGGCTCATTCTTTCCAGAGCTTCCTCGATCACCTGAGATTTGGTTACTTTCGGTCCATTGAGGTCCGTCCCGGCGATCACCTCAAAATACCGACTCAGATTAAAATGGTCCATGATCTGTGTTACGTAAAAGGTCGGTTTCGCAGACGCCACAGCCAGTCTGTAGCCACGACGTTTCAGTTCTGCCAGAGTGTTTTCCACGCCCGGATAAACGGTATTCTCATACATTCCTTTTTCTGAATACCGCTCTCTGTAATATTCGATTCCCTTCTGTGCTGTCTCTTTATCAAATCCCGCATATTTCATAAACTGTTCCAGAAGCGGCGGACCCACAAAAACCTTCAATGGCTCCAGCTCCGGTGCCGAAACTCCAAGCTTCTCCAGTGCATACTGTACAGATTTCGTAATCCCCTCTCCGGATTCTGTCAGTGTTCCGTCCAGATCAAAAAAGATTGCCTTATACATAAATTCCTCCTGTTGTATAAAATAATCAGTAAGTATGCCTATTGTATCACTGTTTTTCTGGTAAGTCCATGGTTTCATAGTACAGCTTCCCGGATTTCACAAAACCTATGAGTTCTACTTTCCAGGGATTTCTACTTTTTTTCGGTAATTCCGCCAGAAGCTTTTTTCCTTGCCAGTAAAAATCACATTCTTTTCCATTGATCCGAAATGAAAGGATCTGGAACGGAATATCCGGACTGATCTCTATCCGGATCCTGTTACCGTCTGTTTTCATTCGGATCACCGGTTTTTGCTCTTTTTCTTTTTTCCTATCCGACGTTCCTGTTGGTTCTGTCCGATAGTAAGATAATGCCGGATTTTGCTTCTTCTCCCTCTTTGATGCATCTGTCACTGACTTTCGAACTGGTTTTTGAGTCAACGTTACAGATGGACTTGCTGTCACTGTCTGTATGGGGATTGGTTGTTCAGTCAGTATTGGCAGTTTTGTTGGTATCGGCGTTTCCGTCAGTTTTTCCGCAGGTGTATCAGCTATCTCTACTTCTGCCGCAGTATTTCCATTTTCCATAAAGCTTTCTTCCTGAGAGCGTACCTCATCTGTCTGAAAATCTAAATTCCATTGTGCAGACTCCCCCTGATCATTCTCTGATTCTGCCCAGGCAGCGGAATACTCCTCAGTATTTCCTTCTTCTCTGTTCCAATTACTATCATCACTTCCTTCTCCTGCATAGCTTTCTTCCCAGTCTTCCGGCAGCTGTCCGGTTCCTTCTCCCACATTCATATCAAATCCGCCGGTATCAAAACTATCCATTCCTGACACATCAAATCCATAGACAGCAATGGAAGGGATCATCCAGCTGCATAAGACCAGCAGAAACAAAACAATAAAACAGGTTTTCCTACTAGGAATTTTCATTTCTTTTGGTTTTTTCTGATCACTTTCTCTTCTTTTTCTCATTGATTTCCTCCCAAAGCTGCAGATTTCTGCTTTCACTGTCATCCAGTAATTCCGCTTTTTCTTTCTCTTTATAATCTTCCCACAGCTTTCTGCTGGCCTCTTTCTGACCGGTCCGAATAAGAAACATCCCATATTCCCCGTAGGCCACAGGATATTCTGCATCATACAGAAGAAGATTTTCATAATATAAAGCCGCTTTTTCCGGTTCACACAAAAGCTCCGCATTCCATGCCAGCAATAGCTCAATACGACGCAGCTGTTCTTTTTCCCCATAATTTCTACTTAACCTCTGGAGTCTCTTTTCCGCTGCCATACAGCACTTTTCCCGATCTTTTGAGTCTTCCGGATACTGTCTGGCTTCGTAATACAAATCTGTTACTTCTGAGATCGCCACAGAAAATTCTTCCGTTTTCAGCAATCCTGCTATCAAGATCAGTGTTCCTATCAGAATCCCTGCAGCTGCCGCTTCCAGAAATCGTTTTCTCCAAGTGATCATCCGATATCTGTTTTCCAGCTTTTGGATTTTCTTCTGAACCACTGACATATCCGAATATCTGTATTTTTCCTGTTTTCTGGTACATCGGAACAGAAGCAAGAAAAAATCCGGATATAAAATCCACTGCCATTTCTTTTTTCCGCAAAGCTTTTCCAGGGTCTTCCCCAGAGCATAAATATCACTTCCCGGTCTTAAGTAGCCCTGATACTGCTCCGGCGCCGCATAGCCTTTCGTTCCTTCACAGATCTGTTTTCTTTTTCCATGATCGAACATGGCACTTCCAAGATCTATCAGATACAGATGCCCGGTTTCAGAAAACATAAGATTATCCGGTTTCAGGTCCCCGTAACAGACCGGTGGCTTCCGACTGTGAAGATATTCCAATACTCTGGCAATCTCCTTTCCCAGAGCAAGGATTTCCCGTAAAGAAAACCGTTTTCCTGAACGGAGAAGTTCTCCCAGCGACTGACCCTTGATATATTCCATGATCAGATAACAGTACTCCCCTGTTTCCACATAATCGATAATCTTCGGTATTGCAGGATATTCCAGATGCTGCATGAGTCTGGCTTCTTTTTTCTTTGCGATCGGTATCTCTTTCACTGCACGGCAGATACCAAGCTCCATATCTTTTGCCAGATAAAGGCTTCCACCTCCGCCATGTCCAATTTGTTCTACAATGCAATAACGTTCTTTCAGAACATTTCCGATCAGACAGATCACCTTCCTCTCATTTCTGTCAGACAATATTTATAATTACGTTTCTTATTGATTTGGGATAATCCGGTGAATTCCGGTTTGAAAAAAATCAGATAACTTATAGTCAGGCAGAAATTCGTGATCTGCCCTCGTTTAGGATAAGTCCTATTATAGCACGTCCTGTTCTTTTTGCAAAGAACTTTCTATATAAAAAAGTCCGCCGAATATAGCAGACAAAAATGTCTCTTTATCCGGCGGTCTGTCATTATTCATAGTGTTTGTATCTGCAAAGCTATACCTTACATACGATCCGGTGCAGAGAATCCAAGAAGATCGATGCTTGTCTCAAGCACTCTTCTTGTAAGCTGGAGTAGCTGAAGGAAGGATTCCTTCTGTGCCTGATCCTCTTCGCTTAAGATCTTGGTCTCATGGTAAAAGCTGTTAAATGCATTGGATACCTCATAGATATATGCACAGATCTTATGTGGTGCTTTTTCTTCAAAAGCGTTCTCAACCATTGCCGCAAAGCCGGAAAGCTGAAGCATCAGGTTCTTCTCACTGGCATTGACTGCCGGAAGGATCTTACCTGTACTTAAATCTCCCCCCTCCTGTACATAACGGTTCAGGATCGACTTAATACGAACGATAGTATAAAGGATATACGGACCTGTATTTCCCTCAAAGGATGTAAAGCGGTCAACATCAAAGATGTAATCCTTGGTCGCCTGGTTGGAAAGATCTCCGTATTTGATTGCGGAAAGTCCTACAATCTTGGCAGTATCCTTTGCATCTTTATCTTTTACACTGCGATTCTCCACGATCTTACGATACATTTCCTCATCAATATCTGCGATCAGGTTCTCCAGACGCATAACACCGCCTTCTCTTGTCTTAAACGGTTTACCGTCTTTTCCATTCATGGTACCGAAACCAAGGAAGGAAAGCTTGGTCTCCGGATTTACAAGACCGGTTTTTCTTGCGCAGCGGAATACCTGGATAAAATGCAGCTCCTGACGCTTGTCAACAACATAAAGGATCTCATCCGGCTGAAAGAGTTTCATACGCTCTACGATAGTAGCAAGGTCTGTGGTCGTATAGAGAGAAGCTCCGTCTGATTTCAAAAGCATACATGGAGGGATCTCCTTGGTATCACTCTCTTCTTTTACATCTACAACAAGAGCACCCTGGTCCTCATAGGCAAATCCTCGCTTCTTCATATCCTCTACCATATCCGGAATGTATGGCTGTGCATCGGATTCTTTTTTCCAGAGGTCAAAGTCTACGTTCAGATTCGCGTAGTTTCTCTTAAGGTCTGTTACAGATACATTCATGATGTGGTTCCAGAGAGCCATGTATCCGGGTTTACCCTGCTGAAGAAGGTGGGTTGCCTCCAGTGCCTCATTACGGTAAGCCTCATCCTCTTTGGACTTCCCACTGGCACATGGATAGATCTCTTCCAGCTCGCTGATAGTAAACGGTGCTTCTGCCGGATATTCACCGGTAAAGCTGTCATCAAAATATACCAGCTCCGGTTTCCGGTGTTTCAGCTCGGTGATGATCAGTCCCATCTGAAGGCCCCAGTCTCCAAGATGTACATCACCGATCACCTTATGTCCTACAAAACGTCCGATACGCTTGATGCTCTCACCGATGATCGCAGAACGGAGATGTCCTACGTGAAGCGGCTTGGCAACGTTTGGTCCGCCATAGTCGATAATGATCGTCTTCGGATTCTTGGCAGTCTCAACAGAAAGCTTCTCGTCCTCTGCCATCTTATTCATGTATTCTGCAACAAATTCCGGTTTCACATCCAGGTTGATAAATCCAGGCTTTACAACTTCTGCTCTGGAAAAGATCCGGCTGTCTGACAGCTGTGCTACCACATCATCAGCGATCATAAACGGTGCCTTGTGATATGCTTTGGCTCCTGCCATAGCACCGTTACACTGATACTCACATAAGTCCGGTCTGTTGGAAACAGTAACTTTTCCGTAGGACGGATCATAACCTGCTTTTTCAAATGCTGCGGAAAGTTCTTCCGCCATCTGTTCCATAATCTTCTTCATGTTTCAAACTCCTCATATCTTTGTTTCTGTATTTTATGCTTATAACGTCACTTTTCTTGAACATGCGACTGCAAGGGCACCATAACCGATATGGCAGGCAACACTTAAGGAAAGGGGATCCATATGTATCTCCATTCCCGGAAATACCTCCTGGATCTCTTTTTTAAATTCTTCTGCTTCTTCCAGATTTCCTGTATAAGCAGCCTGAAGACACATCTCACCGTCAGATGCGTATTCCTTAAAACGTGTTTCCCAATCATTCTTCATTGCCTTCAGCATGGCACGTTTGGCCTGCTTCTTGCCACGGACCTTGGCGTAGGCATCCAGCTTCTCTCCCTGGATCTGAAGTACAGGCTTCAGGTTCAGAACCGTTCCGATGGCTGCTGCTGCCGGTGTGATCCTGCCACCTTTTTTCAGATATTTCAGGGTGTCAAGTGTGATATAAATACTGGAATCGAGTTTCTGATCTGTAAGGATCTTCTTGATCTCTGCAGCACTTTTTCCTGCCTCGGCAAGCATCTTAGCATCCATTACAGACTGTCTCTGTGTTACGGAAATCCGCTGATTGTCCACTACCTGAACACGACCATTATAATCAATAGCAAGTCCCATTGCAGTAGAACAGGATGCACTCAGTCCGCTTGACATCGGAATATGAACGATTTCCTCATAATCTCTCAGAAGCTTGTCCCACAGATCACAGAGATCAGCCGGACTTGGCTGAGATGTGGAGATCGGTTCATCCTTCTTAAGCTTCTCATAAAACTCTTCCTGTGTGAGAGTTACACCTTCAAGATACATTTTTTCATTAATATAAAACGGCATCGGTATCACATAAACGCCAAGCTCTTCGGCCTGGGCCTGTGTGATACCGCTGTTGCTGTCTGTTACAATGGCAATTTTGCCCATTCTTTTCTCTCCTCCTGGTCTGTTATCTCACAGTTCAAAGAATTAATGCATCAGCCCCTGATGAACTAATTCTTTGAACTGCTGTAGAAAGCCATGATGTTAGTGTATCATATTTTTTTCTATATCACAATTGGAAATTTTCTGTGACCTTCGCTCACAAAAAACACCTCGCGGAATATTACCAGTGAACAGTAACCGCAAACAGTAACTAAAAAACAGCTGCCATACAAATATTTATGCACAGCAGCTGTCACACTATTTATCAAAAATATCCTTATCTATTTATGATCTGTGTTTTATTTCATTTCTCTTACGATCTTTCGAACCGGAAGAACAAATGTCGGAGATACGGACAATTCATCCAGTCCCATCTCTACAAATCTCTCAGTAAGTGTAGTGTCCGCACCAAGCTCACCACAGATTCCGGCCCAGATACCTTCTTTGTGTGCATTATCCACAACCATCTGGATCATACGGAGAACTGCCTCATGATGGGAATCATAAATGTTGTCAAGCTTTGCATTCTGACGGTCAATAGCCAGTGTATACTGGGTCAGATCATTGGTTCCGATACTGAAGAAATCAACCTCTTTTGCAAGAAGATCACTGATCATAACAGCTGCCGGAGTCTCGATCATGATACCCTGCTCCACGTCATCACGGAACGGGATCCCCTGTTCCTTAAGCTCTGCTTTTACTTCTGCTACAATAGCCTTGATCTGCTTCACCTCTGTTACAGAGATGATCATCGGATACATGATGGAAATATTTCCGAACATGCTTGCGCGGAAAAGCGCTCTCAGCTGTGTCTTAAATACTTCCGGACGGTCCAGACAGATACGGATCGCACGATATCCCATTGCAGGGTTTTCCTCATGCGCCATATTGAAATAATCGATCTGCTTGTCCGCTCCGATATCCAGAGTACGAATGATAACTTTTTTGCCGGCCATATTCTGAGCTACGGTCTTGTAAACCTGGAACTGCTCTTCCTCTGTAGGATAGTCTTCTTTTTCCAGGTATACGAACTCACTTCGGAAAAGTCCGATGCCTTCCGCATCATTGGCAAGTACATTCGCAACATCACCTGTACTTCCGATGTTGGCATAAAGGTGGAGCTTACGACCGCTCTTGGTAACAGTTTCTTTACCTTTCAGTTCTTTGAGCATTGCACGCTGTGCAAGTTCATCGGCACGCATATCCTCATATTTTTTAAGGGTCTCTGCATCCGGCTCAACGATCAGATTTCCGCTCTTTCCGTCTACGACTGCCATCTTACCGTCCATGGACTCATCGTATTCAATATTGATCAGCGCCGGAATATTCATGGTTCTCGCAAGAATCGCAGTATGTGAGTTAGAAGAACCTTTTCTTGTGACAAAAGCAAGAACCTTGCTCTTATCCATCTGTACAGTCTCACTTGGTGCAAGATCCTCTGCAACTACGATCACCGGCTCGGATGCTTCAAGCTCTCCATCTCCATGGCCGGAAAGCACACGTACCAGACGGTCTGAGATATCCTTTACATCAGCTGCTCTTGCTTTCATATAATCATCGTCCATCTGTGCGAACATTGATGAGAAGTTATCACCAGTTGTTGCAACCGCATATTCTGCATTTACAGACTCTGTACGGATAATGTTGTGGATGGAATCCAGATAGTCATCATCATCCAGCATCATCTGATGAACCTCAAAGATTGCCGCTCCGGACTCTCCAACTTCCTGAAGAGCCTTGTCATAAAGCTTCTGAAGCTGTGCCACAGCCTGCTCTCTGGCTGCCTCCACACGCTTTACCTCTTCTTCCGGATCCTCCACGTGAACACGTTTAACACTGGCGTCAACTTTCTGGAGGATTGAGATCTTACCGATCGCAATACCGGAAAATACAGATTTACCTTCCAAAACCTTCATGAAATTATCTCCTTCTGTTTTTATATTTGCCCACTTATGATGTATTATATCACACTATCCAAAGATTCTGCCACGATTTTTTTATGATCTCTAAAAAACCTGTAAAAACTCTATTTATACTTTCTTTTTTTGTCATATATACAGCAAAAGTGACAAAATAAAGACCGCAGAGCTTCATAAAACCTGAACAATACTTTCAGATATAAAAATAAGCATCTGCCGCCGGAATCCTTCCGGCAATTGCAGATGCTATATGTATGTATATCTTTTTATTCACTGCGAAGGGCATCGATCGGATTAAGATTAGCTGCCTTTACAGATGGGAGAAGTCCGAAGATCAGACCGATCAGCATGGAAAATACCACAGAACCGATAATTGCCGGAACGCTGATGGCTGTTGGTGCTCCTGACACCTGAGACACCATTTTTGACAGGATGATCCCAAGGACCACACCAATGATTCCTCCGATACTGGTCAGCACCGAAGCTTCCGTCAGAAACTGTCCCAGGATCACTTTTTTTCTTGCTCCGATAGCTTTTTTCAGTCCGATCTCGCTGGTACGTTCTGTGACAGATACAAGCATGATATTCATAACACCGATACCACCAACAAGCAGGGAGATACTTGCGATCCAAATCAGCTGCTGATTGGTACTTTCGCTGAGCTTCTGGAGATTCTTGACCTTCTCCATAATGTCTTCCGCTTTATATTTAAAGTTCGATTTGTTTTTTTCATTCTGGATCCCTGTATTCAGAATATCCTCTGCTGCTTTTCCTACAGAACTCATATTATCTGTGCTGTCTGCACGGACTGTCACATTTTGCGGCTGATCAAATTTAAATGCAACAGGCCAGGTAGTATCTGGGATCATCACGCTTCCCATGATCGTCTGCGAATATTCCTCGTACTCAGAAATCGTATTGATCTTCGGCATGCTGTCCTCACTCTGAGTGATCACACCTACAATGATATACGGTTCTGATCCCACCTCAATGGTTTTCCCTACAGGGCTCTCACTTCCGAAAATATTCTGTGCAGCATTGGAATCCACAAGAGCAACCTTTCGGTAGCTGTCATAATCTTTTTGTACAAATCCCCGCCCGGACTGGACCAGGTATCCCATCGTTTTCAGATAATTGCTGTCGATCCCGTACACGGTTCCGCCCTGAAAGCTTGTGTTTTTATAATAAACACTGGCAGACTGGCTGCTGTAATAAAATGTAGAACTGATCACATGATCCAAGTCTCCGATCGCCGTTTTCTGGGAATCAGAAATAACCGGCGGTGTGGCCGAGCTTCCGTAAGAACCATAATCCATATCGTATGTACTGTCTCCGTCATAGAGCATAACCTGTACGGTATTGTTTCCGGACCCGATCAGATCTTCCTTGATCTGCTCACTGGTACCTTTGATCGTAGATACAATTGCAATAATAGATGCAATACCAATAATAATACCCAGCATGGTCAGAAAGGATCTCATCTTATGTGACCATATTCCCTGAAAAGCCAGGCGTATATTTTCAAACATGAAATTTCTCCTTCCTGTTATTTATTCATTGTACATATCATCCAAAGTTACTTCTTTTGTCTTGGCTCCCTCCTTCACGGCATCACCATATGGGAAAGCAAGAAGATCATCGGATTTCAGACCTGAAGTTACAACTGCATAATATCCGCTGTTCACAATGCTTCCCACTGTGATCTGCTGCTTTTTCAGTGTTCCCTTCACGTCTTTGTATACATAGCTGGTTCCATTTTCCGTACGGATAAATGCCTTCATCACAACCATACTGCCTTCGGCAAGTTTATTTGACTTCAGAGATACCGTCACATAATCCTGGTCGGTAAACTGCAATGAACGATCTGTGATCTCTGCATTAAAGGTGTAATACGATACATTGGGATTAGAATCTCCACCATAATAAGCATTTGAAGAATCCACCGGGTAATCGGATACATTCAGTACCTTCGCCTCAAAGCTGCCGGAATTATAACTGGTACACTGAAGAAGTGTTCCCTCCTTCATCTGATCCAGCATCAGTTCGCTGACCGTTCCGGTAACATAAAAACCATCTTTGCTTTTTACTTTCAGAAAAGCATCTCCATTATAAGAACCTGTGACTTCATCTCCGATGTAAGCAACCGTTCCATCCAGTTTGCTTGTTATCAGCTTGTTTTTTATTTTGTTCTCCAGCTTAGTGATTTTCAGATTATTTTCCTCAATATCCAGTTTCAAACTTGCGATCTTGTTTTTCTGGATCTTGATCGCATCCTCTCTTGACATGGTTGTGCCATCAGTACCGTCATCTCCATCACCGCTGTCATCCGGTATCTCATCATCATTTTTGTCATATTTGGAAGCCTCGTCCAGTGTAAATTCTGTTTCCGCATACATATATACCGGATTTTCAAGAAGACTTCCATCGATCAGATAATATCCTGTACAGGAAAGTGTTCTGTCCTGAAAATCAGCAATGGTATCATTCTCATGAAACTCCAGCTGGAACCAGCTGCCGCCTTTCTGGACCACTTTGGTTCCATCCTCACTGTATCCCGCCATTCTGTTAAAGAAAGATCCCATCACCGTAACTTTGCCTTTGGCACTGCTTACAAGAAAAACATAGGGATCTTCTTCCGTACCAGTTCCTGTAAACGGCTGAGAAGTATAATCCAGCTTCTGATAAAATTCCGGTTCACCATCTGTGATCCCCGGAATTTCCGGTTCTGTTATATTGGGATCAGGAAGCTCATTGGGTCCCAGTGTGGGAGTCGGTGTCGGAGATACCGTTGGGGTGTCATCTTCTCCGGAACCCCAGTCCGTAGTCTCTCCGTCTGTAATATCATTGGCAGTAGGATCCTGGTAGGTCGGATCCATGATCAGATCCTCATCGGATGCAGTTGTATCCTCTTCCATATCCGCTGTGTCATCTCCGGTCATCTGCTCTGTTTCACTGTCCGTCGTTTCTCCGGACGGCATTTCTTCGGTAACTTTCTCTGCAGAATCTTCAAGATCTCCTTCTGTATCTGTAAAGGCACTGAGAAGTAATGGCCTGGAGGAAGCCGCTGCAAGATAGCTGCCATCTGCAGTAGCCGCGGAACCGGTAGTTGACTGCATATCCTCGTCTCCGTCACTTCCGGAAGGTGTATCGGTATTTGTCATTTCTCCGTCACCTCCTGTATCATCACCTGTAAGATTCAAGTCCGTATCATCAGTACTGTCTGTACTGTCTTCGATGGGACCTCCATTCTGAAGACTTGTCAGACGGTTCTGTGCTTTGGTCAGATCCTGCTCCTGCTTCTGCTGTTTCAGCTTTGCAATATTCAGTTCCATCTCTACAAGTGTCATATCAAAGGAGATCAGATTATCGCCTTTTTTTACATCATCACCCTGGGATACATATATTTTCTCGATGATCATATCTTTGTCCATATTTACATTCTGAGAAACATTCGTGGTGATGGTTCCATCCAGTGTTGTCTCCGAATACCAGTCCGTCTGAAGATTGCTGACGCTGGTTACCGGCACCTCTGTTACCTTGGATTCTTTCACATGCATAAGCCCTGTGTAGATTCCTCCGGCTGCCAATGCCGCAACCAGTACACCAACGATCACTCTCTTCACCACTTTCATTCTATCACCTCTTTTCCTGCAGCTCACCGTCACGGATCATAACAACCCGTTTGGCATGTGCCGCGATCTCCGGGTCATGTGTGATCATCAGCACAGAAACTCCCTCATCGTTCAGCTTCTGAAACAGTTCCATAACCTGTGCTCCCGATTTCGTATCCAGTGCCCCGGTAGGCTCATCTGCCAGCAAAAGCTTGGGATTGTTTACGATTGCTCTTGCAATAGCCACTCTCTGCATCTGTCCTCCGGAAAGCTGGTTGGGCTTAAAATCCACCCTGTCGGCAAGGCCTACACGCTCCAGAGCTTTTCGTGCACGTTCCCGGCGCTCCTTTTTGGGAACCCTTGCATAATTCAGCGGCAGTTCCACATTTGTCAGCGCACTCTGCCTTGGAAGGAGATGAAAGCTCTGAAATACAAATCCGATCGTTTTCAGACGGATATCTGACATCTCATTTTCTGTACATTTGGCAATATCTTCTCCATTCAGGAGAAAAGTTCCCTTGGTAGGTTTATCCAGACATCCGATAATATTCATCAGTGTAGTCTTTCCGGAACCGGAAGGTCCCATGATCGCCACATATTCTCCCTCCTCCATGGAAAAATCTACATCTTTCAATACAGGTACCGTCATTTTCCCCTGTTGATAATCCTTATATATTCCTTTTAAATCCAAAATCATTCTGTCGGCGCTCCTTCCATCGGAACAAGGTCATCTCCCGAAGAAATATCGTCTGTCGCATCCATCATATCACTGTCTACAGCTCCATCTTCGATCATTTCAGGCTCTGAGCCATCACTTTCCGTGTACGCAGAATCATCAATACTTTCATCATCCTCGGAATCATCCCACATCGCCGCTGTAGTCTGATCTGCAGTACCTTCTGTGACAGACATACCTTCTTTCAGCTCATCTGTCGGAAATGCGATCTTATCTTTTTCAGAAAGTCCGTCTGCGATCTCATATTCCCCAAGATCTTCATCATACTGTCCTAATATGACATCTCTCTTCTCCAGCTTGTTCTGACCGTTTGCGATCCAGACATATGGGCTGTCTGTATCCGCATCCACGATAAAATAATCGTTCAGCCAGATACCGGACTTCTTCTCATCCTGTCCTTCGTCCGGTTCAATATACACATGCTGCCCCAGCATCAGACCCTCAGATGAATCCAGATTCACATAAAACGGATAGGTACTGGATGATGTCTGATCATCACTGGCACTGGACATTCCGAACATTGCCATATCCGAACTGCTGTTGCTGGTAGAATTATCCATGTCAACAGAGCCCATGGTGCCCTTCCAGGTTTTTGAAGAATCCACCCTGGAACGAATGATCACAGGAGTTCCCTCTATGATCGAATCACGGTTTATTTCATTTACCGTTCCCTTTACACGATAAGCACCTGTACTCAGGATCGTGATAAATGCATTGCCGGAGCTGTTTCCGGAACTGGAATCTGTGGAATCCGTCGTGCCTTCTGTCAGCGTATCCTCCACGCCCTCAGAATCATCACCGCCCATCTTGGAGGTATCGATCTTCTGGATCACTCCATCGATCTCACTGCGCACCTCGGTATTCTGCGTTGCCTGGGAAAGCTTATCGATCTCTGCCTGTTTGCTTTTCTGATCATATTCATTCTTCTTGAGATTCATTTTCTGTGTTTCGATCTCTATTGTATAGGAAAGCTGATTATCTGCTGTAGCTTTCTTTTTCTCAGCTTCCAGTGTAGTGATCTGATCAGATATACTTAACTGTTCGTTTTTCAGGCGGTCCAAGGCCAGCTGTGCTTCCTGAAGACTTTGCTGGATACTTCCAAGATCATACTGAAAAAGAAGCTGCCCTTTCTTGACTTCCTGACCGGTCTTTACCTGAACTTCTTTTACCTTTCGGCCGCTTTCGATCTTTACCTGAACCGTTTCCTGCGGTTCCACAACACCTGCATATCGGTTTTCCACTCCGGAATCCATTTCCGAAAGCTTGCTTATCTTTGTTACATATACAATATCGCTGCCTCCTGCGGACCCTGCATGATGTGTATAATAATACCATCCACCGGCTCCGATACCGGCTGCAAGTACAAGGACCCCAAGTGCGATCAAAATACGTTTTTTCATATCTGTCCCCTTTTCTCAGCATCGTACTGAAACTATCTGTTGCTTCAAACATCATAGCAGATTCACTCTAAAAAGAAAAGTCCCTGAAGAAAACGATGCAGATTTCACAGATTTTTCATAAAAAAAAATCCCCTTCGTGGCCAGGAGATTTTTTTATGTAATAATGATTATTTAACTGTTACTTTAACTGTCCTTGTTACAGTCTTGTGATTAGCCAGCTTAACAGTAACTTTTACAGTATATTTGCCTTTTTTAGCATTTTTTGCTACTATGATCTTACCTGTTTTACTTACTTTTACAGCTTTGGAGTTGCTGGAAGTCCATGTTGCTTTTGCAGCTTTTGCCTTTGTAAGCTTGATGGTTGTAGCTTTTCCTCTTTTAACTGCAACACTGCTCCTGGAAACTTTTACATTTTTCTGAACAGCAGGGTTGATCGTATATGCTACAGTTTTATAGAAACCTGCATAACGGCCGATACCGTTGATATAAACTATTTTTTTACCGGCGGTTTTCATACTCTGTCCATACTTGTATGTTATAACATAATCTTTACCATTTTTCAGAGTTTTTTTACCAGCTTTTACAGTTAATACCGGATGCTGGGTTTTTCCATTGTAAGTTGTAGTTTTCTTTTTCAGTGACACAGTGTTGAAAGTCTGCTTTGTTGGTGATTTTGCAGCTGCCATTGTCGGAACGGTCATTGTTCCGAACAGAACCATAGCTGAAAGCATAATAACTGCAAGTTTTTTGATAGACTTCATTTTGATTCACCTCTCCCTTAAATTATCACAGGTATACGCCTGGTGTTTTTGATTTATTTATAAACGATCCCGCCACGTCTGATCCTTTATAACGATATAAAAAGATAACGATCATTTCTCTGAGTGCTTCTTATGTTTCGTATCCGGCTCATAACCGTATCCATATCCATAGTTTCCGTATTTTCCATATTTACCATAGCCTCTGGTAGAAACTTCCGCGCGGTTCAGCACTGTGCCAAGAAGCTTACATCCGGACTGTTCGATCTCATATAAAGACTGTTTTATCATTGCCTTCGGTGTTTGACCGGCTCTGACCACCAATATCGCGCCATCACACAGGGAAGCGATCAGTGCTCCGTCTGACACACTTCCAAGGGGAGGTGTATCTACGATCACAAAACGATATTCTCCGGCAAGTCTGTCAAGCAGTTCTCTGAATCTGGCATCCTCAAGAAGAGGGGACGGATTCTCAAGAAGCTGTGTACACGGAACTATGTATGCATTTTCAATATTTGTTTTATAGACTACATCTTCATATTCTGCCATGCCGGAGAGATAATGGTTCAAGCCCTTTGTTTCTGACGCATTTTCCACCTGCATTCTCTGCATCTGAACAGATTTACGCAGATCCACATCCACCATAACAGTAGAAAAACCTGCTTCTGCAAGCATCTTCCAGAGATATGAGGAAACAGTACTTTTACCTTCATTTGGCATGCAGCTTGTAAGAAGGATCTTTTTTGTGTTTTTGCCACAGAATTTAACATTGATCCTGAGACGGTTCATTGCCTCTTCTACTGCATAGGGAAGATCCGGAAACACTACTTTCAGTTTATTCATTTCTCTTTCTCCTTTTTCTGCTGCTATACTCTTCCTCTCCGTCATAGCTTTTCACCTTACTGCTTTCAGGAATCGTAGTCAGCGGCACAAGGCCAAAATATTTTTCCATTTCTTCTGCCGTATGGATCGTATCATCCATCAGATATCTGACGATCAGGATACCTGCGCAGATGAGAAGCCCCAGAAGTCCTCCTATCACCGTAAACTTGAAATAGCTTGGTGCGGCCTTGTGTTCAGGTAGTTTTGCATGCTGTGCAATATTCGGAGCCTTGGTACTCATTGTATCCGGCAGATAGGAAACAGCTTCCTCTGCCATTGTCTCTGCAAGGTCCATAGACAGCTGAGGATCTGTTGTTGTTGCTGTGATCTGGAGCACACGCGTATCGGACGGATTGTTCAGTGTATACAGCTTCGCAAGATCTTCGTAATCCATATCGAGTTTCAGTTTTTCAATTACGCGGTTCAGCACCGGGTAACTGAACATCAGCTCTTCGTAATCGGATGTCAGCGAAGTTCCCAGATTCAGATCATTCAGATTGACAACTGAATCATCAGATGTTGAAACCACATAAAGTTTTGCCGTTGATTCATAGGTTGGCTCAATGAAAAAGAATGCAAATGCATTCAAAGCCAGTGCCCCGGCAAGAAGACAGAGAAGCAAATGGTGCCAGTGATCCATAAGCATATACGCAAGATCCAAAAGATCTATTTCCATCTCGTCATTCATATCTTTCTGATTCATAGCTTTTCTCCTTGTTTTATATTTCCGCAGGTGGCCTGCACCTGGATTTTTCTTTTAATCCTTTTTTTTATAAAACAGCTCCAGAACAGCCTGCTGCAGACTGTCCTCATCAGGCGTAAACGTCTGCCAGCCTTCCTCGTCCGAACCGTAAGTTCCACTTATGGAAACTCTGTCATCTTTTTTGTTATCTGACAGAAGAAGTGCCAGACGGCAGAACTTCTTTGCGCCGATATTGGTAGTCATATAGTCCTCAAGTGCATGATATACCTGCAATGGAAATTTACTGTCTGAATCACATTTGGATCTGAAAGCAGGTTTAAATGCCTCTTCATAATCATTCTGACGCTGCATGCGGTTCTGGTTAGTACCATCCGCAACATCCATTCTGCCTCTGACATAATTTTCAGCATGCGCTCCCATCAGCTTAACTGTTTCACCTTTTTTTAGAGAAGGATCTCTCTCCGAAAAATCATCCTCGATGGTAACAGTCACACCTCCGACCATATCATTCACTACCTGGATCGCACTCATGTTGATCATTGCATAGCCATCGATCTTCTGTCCCTTCAGAAGAGTGGACACTGCATCCACCGTGTTTTCAGCCCTTATATTCTGATCAAGCCCCATGGAATGCGCAAGGGACAGCTGGATATCTGTTGTTGCCAAATAGGTTCCGTCATCGGCAAGGCTTCTGACAGGTGTGACAGTATTCCGGTCAACAGAAAGAAGCTTGCACGTGTCTGTACTTCTGTCTCTCACAATAACAACCAGAACATCACACTGGCCGGTACCGTCATATTCGGTTACTTCCTGTACTTTGCCAGGATCATCAACTCCGGCAATCAGATATGTTTCCAGATTTCCCTTCGGAACATATATCTGATCTTTATATGTAACTGTTTCCTCTGCTTCAATACTGCTGTTCTGATCTACAGTATGATGATCTGCCATTCCCAGTATAATATTGACAAAAACAGTTCCTGCTGCGAGAACCACCGCTGCGATCGCTATACCTTTGTACAATCTTTTTTTGTCCTGTTTTTTTCTGTATTGGGACATAAATCTCACTCCAGTTTTTTAATACTTTATGTTCAGCAGGATGTATCTTCTTATCAGAAAATCTTCCTTAAAAGTGCTGGTCCGCCTGCAGGATTCATTACTTCACAGATCATCAACACTATCAGAAGCACAAATATCACACAACTAAGCACTACTGCTGTTTTCTTTGACATCCTGTCCCCTCCTATATTTCATTCGTTATAAGCTCTGCTTTGAATCAAGCGGATAAAAAAGTTCCGCAAAAACGGGTTTTATTATAGCACCATAATAATCCGATTTCAACCTGTGTAACATATTTGTAATTATATTGCATTTTTCTTAATTTCTCCTTTTTTGCGATATTTTGACTTTCAGTGCTTTATCTGCTAGAATGTTATAATATAACTTTTTTGAAAGGAAAGAACAATATGAAGACAGTGAAACATCTGCTGGCTTTCTTGATGATCATTCTTCTCTCAGTTTTTTTATGTAGCTGCTCCCAGTCGGCCAAAGCTCATGCGGAGAAGGCGATCAAAAAAGATCTGGATCTTCTTAAAAATCTGGACTCTGAAACAACCATGCAGTACATATCCTATCAGGAACTGTTTCCGGATTCTGATGACAGCACAAAGCTTTCTGCTGACATAAAAGAAGTATTTTCTCTCTTCTTTCAGAATTTCGATTACAAAATCCTAGGTATATCCGTTGATAGCGACGAAAAAAATGCTTCTGCGCAGCTTAAGCTTACTACTCTGGATGCTGAGGCTCTTGCCAGTGATTTTGTTTCTGCAAGCCTTCAGGAAGAAATACTGGAAACCGCCTCCGGTAAAGAAAATGATAACGGAAATTCCCTGGAGCAGCGTTATCTGCTCCTGTACAAGCTTCTCAAGAATAACACGTACAGTTCTGCAGAACGCAATACTTCCATCCAACTAAACAATCTTGGATCTTCTTCAGAACCTGACTGGGAGATTACGCACAGTTCCTCTCTCGAAAATGATCTGGTCGGTGGCCTTATCACCTATCTGTCCGATCCTGATCTTGTGCCGCCTGCCGAAACGCTTACCGTCTATCTGAAAACGCTTCAGGAAATGGATGTAAAGCAGATGGCTAATTATTTAGGGCTGGATTCCATTCTGAACACTTCAGATTCGGCAAAAAACGCCATTGCCTCTGCCCTTATGGAACAGTTTCACTCCTGTTTTAACTACAAAATATCAAGCACCTCTGTTTCCGGATATCTTGCTGAGGTGGACGCAGAGCTTACCACATTTGACAGTAATTCCATTCTTACACAGTACGAAAAAGAATTGAATACTTATCTGGCTTCTGCTGATGCAGTAATCGACGGTTCCCAGAAGCGTTACAACAAATCACATGAACTGCTTCTGGACAGTATCAGGAATAATCAGGCAACCATAACTGCCACTGCTACCTTCCATCTCACAAACGATGGTGCATCCTGGAAGCTTGAGAATGCAGGTACCGAACTGGGCAATGCCATCTTCGGAACTCTTACCGCTTCACCGGTTCCTGAAGATTCTACCGAAGATAACGAATAAAGAATAAAAGCTAGAAAACCCGTGAATATCTGCTTTCTCTGACAGGAAAGCGTGATCTTCACGGGTTTTTTATATTCTTCTTTTTTATATTCCGGATATGATCTTTATAAAAAGCAATGCAAGGACTATAAGAATAATAGGCCGTATGATCCGGCTTCCGTTTTTCATAACCATACCTGCACCGGTATAATGTCCTGCGATCGAGAACACTGACGCTGCAATTCCAAGCATGATCACAATCTTTCCGCTGAGCAGAAATACAACAAGAGCCGCTACATTAGAAGAGAGGTTGGTAACCTTCATGGTACCGGATGCTTTTGCCACACTCATTTTTCCCAATCCTGTAAACAAAAGCAGGAGAAAAGTTCCTGTTCCTGGTCCATAAAATCCATCGTAGCATCCTACAGCAAGAGAGCATACGGCACAGAGCAGGATCTGTTTTTTTCTGGCGATCTCGCCACCCTTCTCATCCATATTTTTCTTGCGCAGCACATAAAAAGCAACCACCGGAAGAACAGGGATCAGCATATAACGCAGGAGCTTATCACTGGCTATAAGAGCAAGGTGAGCTCCTATGGAAGATCCCAGGAGTGCCATTGGAATACATGGAAGCACCAGGATCCAGTCCACAAATTTATTTTTGCACAGACGGACAGTTGAGATCAATGTTCCTGTTGCTGATGACAGCTTGTTGGTGGCAACAGCATTATGTACAGGAACTCCGGCCAAAAGATAAGCAGGCAGGGAGATCAGTCCTCCCCCGCCTGCTACAGCATCTACAAATCCGGCAAGAAATACAAGTGGACAAACGATCAGAAATGTATAGATTGTCGGCTGCATGATCTTTTATTCTTCCTCTTCTTTCTGCGGCTCAAGGTCAAGTCCCAGCTCATGAAGCTGTGCCTCACTTACCTGGCTAGGAGACTGAGTCATCAGACAGGAGGCATCCTTAACCTTCGGGAATGCAATAACATCACGGATCGTATCTGCCTTTGCCATAAGCATAACAAGTCTGTCAAGGCCATATGCAAGTCCTGCGTGTGGCGGAACTCCATATTTGAAGGCATCCAGAAGGAATCCGAACTGCTCATGTGCAGCTTCTTTTGTGAAGCCAAGTGCCTCAAACATTCTTTCCTGAATATCATCCTGATGGATACGCACGCTGCCGCCGCCGATCTCATTTCCGTTAAGAACGATGTCGTATGCTTTTGCACGAACCTTTCCCGGATCTGTGTCAAGAAGCGGAAGATCCTCCTCCATAAGCATGGTGAACGGATGGTGCATTGCTGTAAAACGGTTCTCCTCCTCGCTCCACTCAAGAAGCGGGAACTCTGTTACCCATACGAAACGATACTCATTTTTATCTAAAAGATCCATCTGTTTTGCAAGCTCAAGACGGAGTGCTCCCAGTACATCGTATACCAATTTTGTCTTATCTGCTGCAAAAAGAAGAAGATCTCCTGGCTTGCCGTCCATAGCTTTTACAAGAGCATCCATCTCTTCATCTGTCATAAACTTGGCGAAAGAAGACTTTCTGGTTCCGTCCTCTGCAATGGCAATATATGCAAGACCTTTTGCACCATAACCTTTTACGAACTCAACAAGCTTATCGATCTTCTTTCTCGGCATTGCGCCCTGACCTTCTGCATTGATACCACGAACACTTCCGCCGTTCTCAAGCGCACCTGTGAACACACCAAATCCGCAGTCTTTTACGATATCACTGACATCATGAAGTTCCATACCGAAACGCATATCCGGCTTGTCGGAACCAAAACGATCCATAGCTTCCTGCCAGGTAATTCTCTGGATCGGGAGTTTTACATCGATATCCAGAACTTTTTTGAACAGGAATGCAAGATATCTCTCGTTAACATCGATAACATCGTCTACATCAACAAAGGAAAGCTCCATATCGATCTGTGTGAACTCCGGCTGACGGTCAGCACGAAGATCCTCATCACGGAAGCATCTTGCGATCTGGATATAACGATCAAATCCAGAGCACATCAGAAGCTGCTTGTACAGCTGCGGAGACTGTGGAAGGCCATAGAAGCTTCCCGGATGAACACGTGATGGTACCAGATAGTCTCTGGCTCCCTCAGGAGTACTCTTTCCAAGCATCGGTGTCTCAATCTCAAGAAATCCCTCTTCTGTAAAGAACTGTCTTGTAAGCTGGGCAACCTTGCTCTTCATCATGATATTTCTCTGAAGATCCGGTCTTCTTAAATCAAGATAACGATATTTAAGTCGGATCTCATCTTTTGTCTTGCTATTCTCCTCGATCGGGAATGGAGGAACATCTGCCTCAGCAAGAACACGGAGGGATTTTACACGAAGCTCGATCTCGCCAGTTGCAAGATTCTCGTTTACTGCTCCTCCACGTTTCTCTACGGTACCGGTTACAGCAATAACAAACTCACTACGCAGTTTACCTGCTTTTGTAAAGCCTTCTTCGTCAATGCTGCCATTCTCAAAAATCAGCTGCATGATCCCGGAACGGTCACGAAGATCCACAAATACAAGACCTCCTTTATTTCTGGCTTTTGCCACCCATCCCATTAATGTTACTTCTTTTCCGACCATCTCTGTGGTCACTTCTGCACATCGGCAAGTTCTGTGCAGTCCCTGCATGCTTTCAGCCATCTCTTTATCCTCCTCTGACTATTTTTTTCATAGTCATTTTAATTTACTCTGCTATCTCCGTTTTCAGACGGGCAGTTTCAGTCTCTGTTGAAAAATTCTACATACTCTGTATAACCATCTGCTGCCAGCTGGTCTTTCTGGAATTTTTTGTTCTTTTTCATAATAGAGATATTGATCTGTGTACCTGCACTTCTTTCCTCAGTTGCCTGTTTCAGGATGTTCAGAAGCTTGTCTGCCGGCATGTTCTTCTCGATCAGATATGCTTTCTTGCCATTCTTGGTTGGAATCTCATAGCCTCTCTCAAGAAGCAGCATAACGATTCTCTCAAATCCAATGGAGAAACCACAAGCACAGGTATTATTTCCTGTAAATTTACCGATCATCTCATCGTAACGTCCGCCTCCACCGACGCTTCCGCCGAACTCATCCATGGAAATCTCAAAGATCGGACCTGTGTAATAGGACATTCCACGTACCAGTGTAGGGTCAAAGGACATTTTGAAGTCTGCTGTTTTTACAGATTCTACAGTGTTGATGATCGTTTCAAGATCCTCTGCAATACCTGCTTCCAGAACATCAGAAAGTTTTTCTTTAATATAACGGACACCCTCAACATCGTTGGTGATCTCACGGAAAAGTCCAAGATAAGTGTCAATGCTCTCTTTCGCAAAGCCCTCTTTCTCAAGCTCCTCTGCAACTCCCTCGATGCCGATCTTATCCATCTTGTCAAGAATAATAAAGACAGTATCAAAGCTCTCTGCCGGGAATCCACTGTACTGAGCCATTGCCTTCAGGATCCTTCTGTCATTGATACGGATCGTAAAGTTATGGAAATCCAGTTTTCCAAGAAGTGTTGTAGTTGCAAGTACAAGCTCGATCTCAGCAAGATAGGTCGGCTCACCCAGGATATCGATATCACACTGCATAAACTGACGGAAACGACCTCTCTGCGGACGGTCAGCTCTCCATACATTTCCCATCTGAAGTGCCTTAAACGGAGCCGGAAGCTCGTTTGCATTATTGGAATAATATCTGGAAAGCGGTACGGTCAGGTCATAGCGAAGTCCGGAATCTGTCAGATCATTCTCTGTTTTTGCAGTATCCAGTTTCAGTTTCTCGCCTCTCTTCATGATCTTGAAGATCAGCTTTTCATTTTCACCGCCCTGCTTGCTACAGAGATTCTCAATATGTTCTACACAGGGAGTTTCAATTGCGGAAAAACCAAAGGTTCCGTACGTCTCTCTGATCATATTCATCACATAGTTACGGATTGCCATTTCCTTCGGTAAAATGTCCTTCATTCCTGTAACCGGTTTCTTTTTTAATGCCATAGTTTCCTCCTTTATGAATCACCCTCTGAAATGCAAGAAACACCTGCATGTCAAAGTTTTTAATCTCATCGATCATCAGTCTTAAAACTTCATCATTTTCCAGAGCTTTCCGATATGGTCTGTCCATACTCAAAGCCGCATATACATCACATACTCTCAGGATCCTTGCACCCATAGGGATATCCTTTCCGCTTCTGTTGCTGGGATAACCGCTGCCGTCAAAATTCTCATGATGATAAAGAATACTTTCCAGAACATAATCGGAATATCCCTGGTCTTTCAGGATCTCGTAACCTAATGTGGAGTGCATGCGAACATATTTCAGTTCTTCAATGACCATCGGATTCTGCTCTTGGCCATTAATGTATCCTTCCAGTTTCAGCTTGCCTATATCATGGAGCATTCCGGCAATAGCCAGCTGATAACATTCTTTCTCACCAAGACCAAGCTCCTTTGCCACATCATAGGCAAGGTTACTGACAACAACCCCATGCTTCAGCTCTGCGGAAAGATCCATTTCCAGGATCCGGTCCTGCGTAGTTTCACTTATCTTCTGTACGCTTTTCAAGGATCCGTCTCTCCTTTCCGTCTACAGCCATTTTGCAATGCCCTCGCGTTTTCTCTCGATCATTTCATCGATACGTGTGATATAATTGACAACATCCTTCACATTCTCCACACGCTCAATGCGCTGTCCGTGATCAAACACAAGCTTGGAGGAACCACCTGCACCCAGTGCGATGATCGGCTGCTTTTCCTCCATAATCAGTATATTGTAAATCCCTGCTTTGTCAACCTCAGAATACCCGACGTTCTCAAAATTCCCCTTCATATTCTTCTGTCTGTACAGATAATAAGGACCCATTCCCATCTCGTAGGCCGTTTTCATAGTCAGATCCATGATCTCCTGATTGTTTTCAAAGGTCATCTCCTGGTATTTATCACGGAAAATATTCAGTCTTGCCGCACGCTTCACAGCAAGAGAATGTACGGTCAGGCTGTCCGGACCGAGAGCTTTTACCTCGTCCAGTGTATGCTGCACTTTTGTGATATCTTCGCCGGGAAGACCCACGATCAGATCCATATTGATATTGTCGAATCCGGCTTTTCTTGCCAGATGAAACGCATTCTTTGTCTGTTCTACTGTATGACGTCTGCCAATGATATCCAGGGTTTCCTGATTCATGGTCTGTGGATTTACAGAAATCCTGGTAACCGGAAACTCCCGGATCGCCTGAAGCTTTTCCAAGGTTATACTGTCCGGTCTTCCTGCCTCAACCGTAAATTCTTCCAGCTCCTCACAGGGAAAATATTCCGTGATCGCGCCAAGAAGTCTCCGAAGCTGATCCGGCTCCAGTGTGGTAGGTGTTCCCCCACCGATATAGACCGTATCCAGCTTCCGGTTTTTCATCATCCCGGAAACAGCCCGGATTTCCTTTACCAGCGCATCCAGATACGCCTCCACATATTTACGCCATCTCTCCAGCGGATAGGAACTGAATGAACAGTACAGACAGATACTCGGACAGAAAGGAATGCCAACATAAAGGCTGTAGCCGTTTTCATAATCAATGTTTTTCAGGATATCCCGCTCACGATTTGCGATGGTAACTGCAAGAGCTGTTTTCTCCGGACTTACCAGATACTGATCTCTCATATATCTGGCGATCTCCGTATTTTTCATTCCGGACTCCAGCATTCCCATAGCCATTTTCACAGGACGGATGCCTGTAAGATTTCCCCAGGGAAGTGTCTTTCCTGTAGCTTTGGAAAGCATCTGATACAGGGCGTATTTGATCGCGTCTTTATTTTTTCTGCGGATATCATGGGCATCATTGCAAGAAATAAGGGCATCCGAAGCTTCTCCACTGGATTGCCCTTCTATCACAGCCCCATGAGCTGTTTTTTTCTCTATTCCGTTGTTGTAACTGATGGTATAACCTTCTTCATCACGTAAGATCCGGAAGCGGATATCATAATCCGCATCATCCTCTTCATAAAGAGAAACGATCTCATTTCCGGGATAAAACGCTTTGATCAGTTCATACACATCATGCTCAAAATCTCTGTTCTGAAACAAAATGCCAATCTTATACAAATGGATTATACCTCTTTTCATAACCAATGGTTGTGGATGCGTCATGCCCCGGAAATACCTCTGTATCCTCCGGCAAAGTATCCACAAGCTTATGAAGGCTTCTTACGATCTCAGCAGAACTTCCGCCAGGAAAATCGGTTCTTCCCACAGAGCCGCAAAACAATGTATCTCCGCTGAAAAGCACACCTTCGTCTTTGATATAATAGCAGCAGCTTCCTTTGGTATGTCCCGGTGTGTGGAACATCTGGATGGAAAATCCTGCCGCTTCGAAAATCTGCCCGTCATCCAGAAGAACCTCCGGCTTAATTGAACAGGCACTTCCATAAACAGCAGTCATATTTATCGTGGGCTCTGCCAGCATTGCTTCTTCCTGCCTGCATGCATAAACCGGGATCTGATATTTTTCCTTCACTTCCTTTACAGCCATGATGTGATCAAAATGACCATGTGTCAGAAGAATCCCCACCGGTTTTCCCTGCATAAGAGATACTTTCTGAAAAACTTTTTCTGCATAGTCTCCCGGGTCTACGATCAGCAGTTCTCCGGTCTCTTTATTTTTCAGAAAATAGCAGTTGGTAAACACCTGGCCCAGCACACACTGCTGCATTTCAAGTTTACTCATAAAAATTCCTCCGTTTATCGGGTCAGCCCGTTGTTCGCTCTACATCAAGAACACTTTCAACCTGACGGATCTTTTCGATCAGAGAATTCAGTTCCTGTTTGCTGCATACATTAAAGGACATGGAAATCGTGGCGCGTTCCTGCTTGTTGGTACGGCTGTTAATGGAACGAAGATCGATCTTCCTCTCTGTAAAGATCTTGGAAATATCCACCAGAAGTCCGGTACGGTTATTTGCATAAACCTGGATCTCCGCTTCGTATTTCTCGGAATCCGCTCTGTCCGGCATCTGCCACTCTGCTTCAATGAGACGTTTCCGGTCAATCTCAGGCATGTTGAGCACATTCACACAGTCTGTACGATGAATGGTGATCCCTCTTCCTCTTGTTACAAAGCCTACGATCTCATCTCCCGGGATCGGACTACAGCATTTGGAAAAACGAACTGCCACATCATGAATGCCTTTTACTACAATGCCACTCTTACTCTTGGCAATGTGAAGCTTCTCCTGTGATTCGGAAGCTGCCTCCAGGACCTGTTCATCTGTAAGATTCTTCTTATGCTCCCTCTCATAGGCTTCTACCAGCTTGTTAAACACCTGACCTTCTTTCAGGCCGCCATGTCCGATCGCTGCCAATACAGAATCCCAGTCTCGGAAACCATATTTATGCATTACCGATTCCATATACTGTGGCTTGGTATATATGCCTGGTTTAAAGCCCTTGGTCTTGGCATACTGATTCAGCATGTCCTTACCCTTCAGGATATTATCTTCCTTCAGTTCTTTCTTAAACCACTGGTTGATCTTATTCTTAGCCTGTGTGCTCTTTACGATCTTCAGCCAGTCACGGCTGGGGCCCTGAGAATTCTGGGATGTTATGATCTCAATACGATCACCGTTTTTGATCTTATATTCAATAGGAACAAGTTTGCCATTGACCCTGGCACCTACCATCTTGTTTCCTACTGCACTGTGCACGCTGTATGCAAAATCAATAGGTGTAGAACCATTTGGGAGTGTTTTTACATCTCCCTGGGGAGTGAAACAGTAAACACTGTCCGCAAAAAGATCCAGATCATTTTTCAGAAGGCTCATGAACTCCCGGTTATCGGACATGTCACGCTGCCACTCCAGGATCTGGCGCAGCCAGTTCAGCTTCTCTTCCTCACTCTTTCCAGGTTTCTTACCATCGGAAGTTTCCTTATATTTCCAATGAGCTGCAATACCGTATTCTGCGGTTTTATGCATTTCAAATGTACGGATCTGGATTTCGAAAGGCTGTCCGTTAGGACCAATAAGCGTTGTATGCAGAGACTGATACATATTGGCCTTCGGCATTGCGATATAATCTTTAAATCTGCCGGGGATCGGCTTATACATCTCATGGATAACACCAAGAGCTGCATAACAGTCCTTCACAGTATCTACAATGATGCGTACAGCAAACAGGTCATAAATCTGATCAATGGTTTTATCCTGATTGACCATCTTCTTATAGATGCTGAAGAAATGCTTCACGCGGCCATCCACCTGTGCCCTGATATTGGCATCCTCCATATGCTGCTTTACCTGTTTCACGATAGAATTAACAAATTCCTCACGGGCACTTTTGCGAAGAGCAACCTTTTCTACCAGATCATAGTAAACATCCGGCTTCAGATACTTAAGAGAAAGATCATCCAGTTCCACCTTGATCTTGGAAATACCAAGCCGCATAGCAATGGGAGCATAGATATCCATGGTTTCCCTTGCCTTCTCCTGCTGTTTCTCTGGCCTCATATACTGCAGGGTACGCATATTATGAAGACGGTCCGCAAGCTTGATCAGGATGACGCGGATATCCTTAGCCATTGCAAGGAACATCTTTCTTAAATTCTCAGCCTGAACCTCTACCTTGTCCTTGGAATAGGACAGCTGTCCCAGCTTGGTAACACCATCTACCAGAAGCGCTACTTCAGAACCAAATTCCTTTTCTACTTCTTCATACGTCATCCAAGTATCTTCTACCGCATCATGAAGAAGACCTGCCACTATGGTCTCCTTATCCAGCTCAAGATCCGCAAGGATGATCGCAACACAAAGAGGATGAATGATATAAGGTTCACCGGATTTACGTTTCTGATCCTTATGTGCCTCACTGGCCACTTTATAGGCCTTTTCAATCATGGAAATATCTGTAGACGGATGATATTTCTTCACACTTTTTATCAGCTCCTGATAAAGAACCTCAGGGCTTGTAAAATCATGCATGGATTTCACCGCCGCATCTGCCTTCCGGACAGACTCTCTTTTTTCTTCTTCCTTCTGTATCTCAATGTTTTGTTTTTCCGTATTTTTTGTCTCTGCCATTAAATCCCACCTGCCTGTGCACAATTTCATACTGCCGTATGACTACAACAGTTCACATCCCCTTCCACCGACAAAAAATTATTTTCCGTCGTAACAGATCACAGATGCCACATTATAACCTTTGAGACGCTCACGTCCCTTCAGACCTGCAAGCTCCATAAGGAAAACCACCTTGACAACCTCGCCGCCAAGCTCCTCCACAAGCTTGATGGCTGCTTCCACGCTTCCGCCCGTAGCGATCAGGTCATCCACAATAACAACCTTCTGTCCCGGCTTGATGGAATCCTTATGCATCTCGATAGTTGCACTTCCATACTCCAGATCATAGGTTCTGGAAACGGTCTCACATGGAAGTTTTCCTGCTTTGCGGACCAGAACAAAGGGTTTGTGAAGATTATATGCGAGCGGCATACCAAAGATAAATCCTCTGGATTCAAGACCTGTGATCACATCGAACTCCTCACCCTCCAGACAATCCTGCATAGAATCAATGGCAAGCTGTAATCCATCCGCATCCTGAAGGACGCTGGTAACGTCACGGAAAATAATCCCTGGCTCTGGAAAGTCCGGGATACTTCTTACATATTCTTCTATTTTTTTCATAATAACCTCCAATGATTTAATTTGTCAATCAGATGTTAGATAGTATAGCACTTTTTCTGTAGGGAATCAATGTGCAACCCGACAGAACTCGCGGAATTACGACAGGCCCTGGACTGCATATTGCCCAGTACAGAGCCTTCTTTCCCGTTTTACAGTCAATTACTCGCTGTCAGGATCTGCATTTTAGTGATACCTTCTCCTGTTATTCTGTAATATAATTTCGGATTACGATCTGTAAGGTCTCTCTTCCCTGATAACGGTTGATCTCAGGATAATATGTGACCGCAATACTTCCACAGTTTTTTATTCTATCAACAAATTCATCTGCTTCTCCAAAATATACTGCTTCCACTACACAGCCGGTACTGTCTGACAGCTGAAGCTTTGCCACATTCCTATTTTTGCCAAGAATACGGCTGCTTAAAACCCGAAGTCCCTTCTGTGCAAAAATCGGTTTGGTATTTCCCTTTCCAAAAGGCTCCAGCAGGGATATCTCTTCCACAAGTTCCTTATTTATATAGGAAACCGGCATTGGCACATCGATCAGGATCTTTGGAGCCAGATCCTTTTCTGTCAGAGTACAGTTTTCGTTTAACCGTCTGCGGAACTCTTCCACATTTTCTTCTTTAATGGATAATCCTGCCGCCATAGGATGACCGCCATACTGTTCCATCAGATCTCCGCATTTTACCAGTTCCTCAAACATGGAATAGCTTTCTATAGAACGTCCGCTGCCTTTCACCATTGTTTCACCTTTTGTTAGGACAAAGACCGGTTTATTGTACTTTTCCCGGATACGTCCCGCAATAATTCCGGCCAGGCTTTCGTGACAGTCCGGTAAATAGATCACAAGAACCCTGTCCTGTCCAATTTCTGTCTCTTCCACAATACGGATCGCTGCTTCCTTTCCCTCTTCTGTGAGAGCTTTTCTGCTTTGATTCAGCGCAGTCAGATCACCGGCAAGTTTTGCTGCTTCATCTTCCGTCTCCGCACAGAGCAGTTTCAGGGAACGTGCAGCGGTATCCAGTCTTCCACTGGCATTGATACATGGTCCCAGCACAAACCCTACATGATAGGCAGTGATCGGCCCATCCTCCAGGCCATTGGCACGGATCAGTTCACGGAGACCTTTGTTAGAAGTGTGGGAAAGTCGTTTCAGGCCTTCCTTTACAAGGATGCGGTTTTCACCCTGAAGATCCATCACGTCTCCCACCGTGGCAATGGCTCCTAATTCCAGAAAATCTTCCAGCTCTTTTTCCGGAATCCCGCATGCCTCATAGAGAGCTGTCACCAGCTTCAACGCAACAACTGCTCCGCACAATCTTTTCTCCGGATAATTACAGTCCGGCTGTTTTGGATTTACAATGGCATCAGCCGGCGGAAGGATCAGTTTTCTTCCATCTTCCGTTTCTTTATAGGGAATTTCATGATGATCGGTTATTATCACCGTCATTCCCTTCTCTTTAGCCATAGTGATTTCATTGTACGCCGCAATTCCATTATCACAGGTAACAATTACGTCAATCCCATCATTCACTGCTCTTTCGATCAGGTGCTCATGGATTCCATATCCGTCCGCCACACGGTCCGGAATATATGTATCTGCCAGAGCTCCTGCACGCTTCAGTCCTTTGATCAGAATGAAGGTCGATACTACCCCATCAATGTCATAATCGCCTATAATACGGATGCGTTTTTTTTCCTTTATTTTATTCCGCAGGATCTCCACTGCCTTATCCACATCTTTCATCAAATGTGGAGAAGCCAGTTCGTCCACCTTTCCATAAAGATATCTGCGAATTTCATCCCTGTCCTGTACATCCCGGTTTCGGATCAGTCTGGCGATCACCGGATCAATTCCGAACTCTTTTCCAATTGCCGCAAAGTCCGCCCGTTTTGCAGCAACAACCCATCGTTCCATGTTGTTTCCTCCTTGATGCTTTGCCGCTTTCTTTCTTCAAAGCAACACAATAACCGTATTGTAACTCATACTCCTGCATAGCTGCAAGTTTTTTATGCCACACAAAAAAAAACGTTCCGCCAGGAAATATTCTTTCCCGGTACGGAACGTTTCTGTTATTCAGCAATTTTATTCAGATTTCTCCTCATCATTCTGCTGCTTTGCTGCCTCCTGCGCTGCAAGGCGCTCGGCAACTCTTTTACGGTTTTTCTTCTTCGGCTGCTGAGCTGTCTGCTGTCCGGATGGCTGTTTTACCTTTTTCTCAGATTTCTCGGAAGAAATCTTTGCGGAAGCTGCTGCAGCTGCCGGTGCTGCAACACGATTTTTTCTGAATGTTTTCATGGTGTACCACAGAGCACCAGTGATGCATACAGAAGAATATGCTCCACCGATGATACCTACCATCAGCGGTGCTGCAAATTCTTTAATTGAGGAAACACCCATTACATAAAGAATTGCAACCATTACAAATGTTGTCAGGGATGTGTAAATGCTTCGTGTCAGAGTTTCTGTAACACTGGTATTTACGATCTCTTTCAGTTTCTCATCCTCAACTTTCTTTCTGCCTCTCATATTCTCACGGATACGGTCGAAGATGACAATAGTAGCATTGATGGAATAACCTACGATCGTCAGCATACACGCAATAAATGTATTTCCCACAGATGTTCTGGAAATAACATAAAACGCAAGTACGACCAGGACATCATGAAGAAGTGCAAGTACTGCACTGCTTGCAAAACGGATATCCTTGAAACGGAACCAGATGTAAAGAAGCATGAAGATCGCAGCTACGATAACCGCTACGATAGCGTCTCTTCTCATCTCATTGCTGACAGTAGCGGAAATATTCTCCGATGTGATCAGACTTGTATCTACATCAAAATTTTCTTCCAATGCCTTATTCAGTGCTTCTCGTTCCTTAAGATCCAGAGAACGTGTTTTGATCACTACCTGATTAGTTCCCTGCACCTTGGTCGGCTGTACATTCTTATCACCTGTCACTGCCTCAACAACCGGTGTTACCTCGGAATCGATCTCCTTGATATCCATCTCTTTATTGAAGGTTACATTGGTAGAAGTACCGCCGGAAAACTCCAGACTGTAATTCATGGCTTTGTCACCGATCACATTACTGTGGACCAGCATTCCTACAGGTCCGCAAAGAATCAGGATAATGGAAACAGCAAAGAAGATTTTTCTCTTTCCAACGAAATCCACAACCTTACGTTCCTTGGCAATGCCATAGAATTTCGGGTCACGAACACCAATTGCGTATACCGCATTAATAACAAGCCTGGATATAACCAGTGCTGTAAACATGGAGATCACGATACCCATTGCCAGCGTGTAGGCAAACCCCTTAACAGAACCGGAGCCAAGCCACATCAGCACACAAGCTGCGATCAGTGTTGTGATGTTTCCATCAAAAATAGCGGAAAACGCTTTGCCGAATCCACTTTTGATCGCTGCATGGACAGAAAGGCCTGCCGCGATCTCCTCACGGATTCTGGCGTAGATGATAACATTGGCATCCACTGCCATACCAATGCCCAGGATGATACCTGCAATGCCCGGAAGCGTAAGGGTGATATCAAAGGCATTCAGCGTGATCAGCATTAAGGTTGTATAAAGAACCAGTGCAACAGATGCAACCAGACCTGGGATACGGTATGCGATGATCATAATCAGCATAACGATCACAAGACCGATCGCTCCGGCTTTTACACTTGTTGCGATGGCTTCTTCACCAAGCTGTGCAGCAACTACGCTGGAACGAAGCTCGGTAAGCTCAAGACTTAAGGAACCGATTCTTATGTAAGAAGCAAGATTCTGTGCCTCTTCTGTACTTGCCATTCCGGTGATCTGAGCTTTTCCGCCGGAAATCTCCTCATTTACATTCGGAGCGCTTAAAACCTGATCGTCATATACGATTGCGATCTGCTTTCCAACATTTGCCTTGGTAGCTTCCGCAAATTTGGTTTTTCCATTCTTTGTAAGAGTCAGACTGACCGCATATTTCTGGGAGCTTGTGGATGAATCCTGATAAGCACCTCCCTCAGCGTCTGCAACGTCTGTACCTTCCAGTACAACAGATCCGGCTTTCTGGATATCCTCAATACTTCTTGCAAGAACATATCCACTCTCACTGTTTCCTGTTGTAAAATTCTGGTTTCCGTCTGCATCTGTCTGATCGATAAAATACAGAGAACCTGGCTTTCCAAGTTCTTCCAGGATCGCATTTGCATCTGATACTCCTGGAATCTCAATGGTGATACGGTTGGAACCTTCCTGATATGCCTGTGCCTCAGTACTGTACTGAGAAACACGCTGCTGCATCTTGTAAACAGTATCGGACATGTCTTCCTTGCTCGGATTGCTGTCCTTAGCCTGGTATGTGATGCTGACACCGCCGGCAAGATCAAGTCCGGTGTTGATATTCTTAGCCGAACCTGTTCCTGTAGGACCAATGCCTACCGCAGCCACATAGCAGAAGAATACTGTGACAATTGCTGTCAGAAGCAGCACTGCAATTCCTCTACTTTTCTTCATTTTCTTTTTCCTCTCTTATTCCGCCAAAGCGGCTTTTATCATGATAGCGCACTCCACACGCTTCCTCTGGAGTTCGCATCCGATCTTATAATTCCCCCGGATATCTCCGCCGAAATGGTAACCATTTGCCGCACAGCCGCCGCTGCAGTAGAACCTGGCAAAACAGTCTTTACAGTCCGGTTTCGTATAGACGTTACATCTTCCAAAGTCTTTTACGATTTCAGGCTTTGTGATTCCCTCGTCTACATTACCCATAAGGTACTGTTCCTCACCCACAAACTGGTGACATGGATAAAAATCTCCCCACGGAGTAACAGCCAGGTACTCGGTTCCTGAGCCGCATCCGGAAAGTCGTTTGTATACACACGGACCACCGGTAAGGTCTATCATAAAGTGGAAGAAGTTGAATCCTTTTCCCTCTTTTTCTCTTTTGATCATTTCTTTTGCAAGAATATCATACTGTTCCAGGATCTGTGGGATATCCTCCTCACGGATCGCATACTCTTCTGTATCTGCTGCCACGACCGGCTCAACAGAAATCTGCTTGAAGCCAAGATCTGCCAGATGCAGAACATCCTGAGAGAAATCAAGATTATGATGAGTAAAGGTTCCTCTTACATAATACTTGTCCTGATTTCTGGATTCCGCAAATTTCTCAAATTTCGGCATGATCAGATCATAGCTTCCTGCACCCTTACGGAACGGGCGCATGTAGTCATGAACTTCTTTTCTACCGTCCACGCTTAAGACAACATTTCCCATTTCCTTATTGCAGAATTCCATCACCTCATCATTTAAAAGAACGCCGTTGGTTGTCAGTGTGAAGCGGAATTTTTTGTTATGAAGTTTCTCCTGTTCTCTTCCGTATTTCACAAGATCCTTTACAACCTGCCAGTTCATAAGAGGCTCGCCGCCAAAGAAATCCACTTCCAGATTCTTTCTGGAGCCGGAATTAGCGATCAGGAAATCCAACGCTTTTTTTCCTACCTCAAAAGACATCAGCGCACGTCTTCCGTGATACTCTCCTTCTTCTGCAAAACAATATCTGCATGCCAGATTACAGTCATGAGCAATATGAAGGCAAAGAGCCTTTACAACGGTCTGGCGGTTTTTGGTAAATTCATCAATGATATTCTCATAAATATCTTTTGTAAAAAGCATTCCCTGTTCCTGAAGCTTCTTACATTCAGTTACAGAGGTTTCCACATCCTCTTTCTTAAAACGGTCGCCAAGCTTCTCAGCAATGGCAGCCGCTTCCATGCCTTCTTCAAGATACGGCAGCACCTCATAGGTTACTTCATCTACTAGGTGGATACAGCCGCTGTTGATATCCAGCACAATATTATATCCATTACTTTGATAACGGTGAATCAGACTCATCTTCCCGCAATCCTTTCTAAAATTCTTTTATAACCCGACAAAACGCGCCCTCCGGCGCGTTTTGCTGGATACCTGTTACTTTCAGATAAAACAAGTGAAGCAGCGGATCTCCCGCTGCTTTCCACTCATTCAACGGCTGCTTCTTATTTATGCTCGCAGCTCTGGTTTCCTACTGTACAGGAAGTCTTGCAAGCAGACTGACAGGATGTCTGACATTCGCCACATCCACCCTTCTTAACCGTGTTCTGAAGGTTCTTTGTATTTAATGTCTTGATATGTTCCATGATATATCCTCCTTTATGTATTCTATTCTTCGCCTAGTATAGCATAAAATCATCAATTTTCAAAGCATTTTTTTGTAAGCTTTTACGACAGCATCCCACCAATGGCTCCGCCACCAAGACACATGAAAAAAGTAGTCAACGCATGGGCAAAGGTCATATCCCATTTCCCCTGTGCCAGAAAAGATACCAGAAGCAGCAGAACATAATAGGAAAGCCCGGTAACGATCCCCCATATATATCGGTCTTTCCGTATGATCTTTCCCGCCATAAAACCTCCGACCAGGCAGGATACTACATAAATAATAATGATCCCCACCGCCGCCGTCCCTCCTCCAAATTCAAACTGAAAGAGCAGAAACGCCAGTATCAGAAGAAAAAGTCCTGTCACTCCATAGGCTAGCAGCAATGATCGTAATATTGCTTTTCCCTTCATAAAAAAGCCCTCCCACAGTCATTATATGGGAGAGCTTTTTCTCTTATTCATTACTTCTTTCTTTTCTTAAAAAACACTGCTACACCAGCTACAACTGCCGCTGCCACAAACAAGATCACAAACGGAAGGATCTGAGTGTTATCTCCGGTATTTACCTGTTTCTTGGATGTTGTTGCAGAAGACTGTTCTTCAGCCTCATTTTCCGCCGTATCACTGTTCTGAGAAGAAGACTGTTCCTGATCTGTGCTATCTGAAGTCAGATTCTGAGATGTCTCTGCCGTATTGGTGTCTGTACTGTCTGTTTCTGCAGAATCTGCAGTACCTGAAGATGCAGTATCTGAAGATGAAGCATCAGCTGCAGGTGTAACCGTTGCACCGGTATTGCTTTCAGCATCTGGCCCTACCAGAGATTTACTTCCAGCGATGCCAAATGGGCTGAATGAATGTGTACTGAAAGTCATTGTGGCACCATCCATGCTTGGAATGATGGTCTCCATTGCGCCATTATCAAGAAGGTGTTCAATAGAATATGTATAGCCGGCCTTTACAGGTACAGTCACACTGATATACTCCCCATCCGGAATTTTATACTCTGTATTATTCTGTGTATCCCAGAGTTCAAACTCATAGGATTTAAAGATTGTTGCATCTTCTTCATTGGTAAACTGATAGTCCTCACCACCAGAAACACGAAACTGTACATACCACGGAAGATCGATTCCTGATACAGTTATTCCATCACAGGTATGATTTTGAGACGCAATTTCCTCTTTTTCTGTTTCTGTCAGATCGGTAGCTGCATTCTGAGGGCGTTTATCCTCTGTATCATCTTTCCTGTCAAAAATATTATCCTTGTTTTCTTCAGTATCAGGAGTCTCCGTAATTTCCGGGATCGCGGTAATTTCAGCATCGTTATTTTTTTCATGATTCTCATCGTTTCTATTCTCAGATGCTGCATCTGGATCCATACCATCTTCTGCCGCCGGAGTTATCGTTACAGCAGGAGTTTCCACAGCTTCTGCTTCTTCCCCATCCTGAGTTTTATTATCCTCAGATGGTGCAACTGTTACCTCCGGAGCTTCTGTTATCTCCGGATCCCTTTTTTCCTCTCCACTGGCATCTGCTGCATCTGTTGTATCTGAAGAGTCTGAAGAAGACTGCTCCGTTTTTCCTGTTGTCTCCGGATCTTCTTTATTTTCCTGGGCACTGTCATCCTGCAGACCTTCGTTCTTCTCCTCATTCTCTGCAGTGCTGTCCTCTGTTTCTTTTACAGAAGTATCTGCATCACTCTCATTGACGTCGGTTCCATTTTCCTCTTTATCATCGGTTCCATAGGATTCTCCTGAATCTGAATCAGAAGAATCGGAACTTTCCTCACTTCCGGAATTTTCCTCTGTACTGTCAATGCTGCTGACCACAACTGTCACGGAACCTGTAAGTGTTCCTGAATTACTGTCCCACCCCGGAAGGCCTGAAAGGTCAGCACCTGCAGCAGGTTTGAACACTACCCCACAGGATTGCACACGTTTGTCCGGAACATAAGAACTATCTGCCCAGGAAAGAGTTCCATACGCATTAGATGGGAGCGCAATGTTAGCAAGAGCTGTAGGGCTGTCAATAGTTATATTATCCGGGATCACAGCACCGGATTCTATACCTGAAGAGTTCTCCGCATATGCCGGAAAGGTCTGTCCTCCGATCAGTGTCATGGACAATGCCGCTGCTGCCAGTATTGAAAAGCTTCTGCTAAATGTAATCTTTGTGTTCTTTTTCATAATAATCTGCACCTCTATATTCAAAATCTAAGATTCATATTTGCCTTTTGTCAAAAAATTCAGTTATATAAAATATCGAACGCATGTAACATGCGCTCGAACCAATATTTCTCCAAAAATTAATATCTTGTTAATCTTTCGTAACAGATATTTCTTTTTTTCGTCAAATGCATTATAACACAATTCTTTTTTTTACGACACCCCTAAATTAATTTTTTTTGAGCATCAATGAAAATTGTTTAATTATTCTAGTTATTTCCCCCATTACCTCATCAATTCCATCATTTGTCATAATCCACGTATTTTTATCTATAGAATCCACACAACACGAACTCACAAAGAATTCCGTATCCGGATAAAGCAACTTGTAATACATCAACGCACGTCTTGCATGACAGGTTTTACAGCAGAGAATCGCCTTTTTGATATCCAGGTATTCTCTGTCTGTTACCTGCCGGGAATAAATTGCGTTCTCATAAGTGTAGGTTGCCTGATCTTCTTTCAGAATTGCTTCTTCCGGTACACCATTCTGCATCAGAACATCTTTCAAAAAATCCCATTCCGTTTTGTATGTCCCACAATAACATTCTTTCTTGTCAAGAACTCCTGTAAATCTCCCTGCTGTGATACTGTATCTTCCACTGGGCAGGATCTTTGGTGCAAACCCATTCCTGTAAAGCTCCGCTGCTTTTTCCGCCATTTGAGGATATCCGTTTCCCGGAACAAAGATCACATCCGCTTTTTCCGGCTTATCTTCTATAAACATGAAATCTTCTATCTGTTTCAGAAACTCTTCGTACATTATTTTCTATGTCCTTTCTTTACCATCTGCAGCTAAATCCCGGATCAAAAGATATTTATCTGACAGGTATCCCTTATCCAGCTTTCTGTATTGCCTAATCATATCACTCTTTCGTGGCAGATGCACTAATAGATCATCTGTTTTCTATTTTGTAACGATCACTGTGCTATATCCACTGTCCCTCAGCCTTTGTTCCATATTGACCGCATTTCCAAGCTGCATATATGCTCCTACCTGAACTTTGTAAAGATCATTCTCTCTCAGGATAAACGCCGGAAATCCCTGATCTGTCAGCTGATACAACATCCTGTCTGCATTTTCCCGATTTCGAAATGCTCCTGTCTGTACCCGATAATACAATGGCTCTTCCACCGTTTCCTCATTCAATGTTCCCAGAATGGCATCTGCGATGCTTCTGGCAATCTCTTCGAATTTTTTTTCAAAAAGCTGATTATCCTTTTCCGAGTTTATAAATCCGGTCTCGATCAAAAGTGCCGGCATTTTTGTGCGCCGGAGTACTACCAGCCCCGGACGTTCTTTTACGCCCAGTTCCCGAAACCCCAGTTCTCCCAATGCTCCCAGGATATTCTGTGCCATCTGATATTTAATGCCTTTCTTATCATAGATCAGTACTTCAACTCCATTGTATTGTTCCGGCTTGGAACTGCTGTTGCGATGAAAAGAAATAAAAAAATCTGCTCCAGCTTCATTTGCAGCTTTCGCTTTTTCAAAAGGAGTCTGATAAATATCTGTAGTCCTAGTATAAACCACATCCACGCCATTCTCTTCCAGGATCTTTCCTACTGCAAGGGTCAGTTTCAGATTGTCTTCCTTTTCCTTGCGATCTTTATAAACAGCTCCCGGATCTTCTCCACCATGTCCGGCATCCAGAACGATTTTATATGCCATGTTCTTTCTCCTTGAGAATTTCATTCACAATATGATATGACTGTATGTTTTTTCCTGTGCCTGCATTTCATTTCATGCTTTATTTTGTTTTCGGATCTGTTTACTCAACATATTTTCACGTTAATTCTTCTTGACTTTTAAGCGTTAAAGTGTTATATTAACACAATCAGTGTTGTATTTTTAAATAATCCAAAAATGCAGCAACATCGTGAGGAGGAAAACAATTATGAAAAAGCGTATTTTAACAGCTGTACTCGCAGCAGCTCTTGTAACAGGAACCTGTGCTGCCACAGTAAGCGCCAAAGAAGAAAAGACTTACACAATAGGTATCTGCCAGCTGGTCCAGCATGACGCACTGGATGCCGCAACCAAGGGTTTTGAGGATGCCATCACTGAAAAGATGGGTGATTCCGTAAAATTTGACGAGCAAAATGCACAGGGTGATTCTAATACCTGTTCTACCATTATCAACAGCTTTGTTTCAGAAGGGGCAGACCTGATCCTTGCAAACGCAACCGCATCTCTTCAGGCTGCAGCTGCCGGAACTTCCGATATCCCGATCCTTGGAACAGCCGTTACCGAATATGGTGTCGCTCTTGGAATCGATGACTTTGACGGAACAGTAGGCGGGAACATTTCCGGTACTTCTGATCTTGCTCCTCTTGATGAGCAGGCCGATATGCTCCATGAGCTTTTCCCGGATGCAAAAAATGTCGGACTTCTCTACTGCTCAGCAGAGCCAAACTCCCAGTATCAGGTAGATACAGTAAAAGATGCTCTTGAGAAGCTTGGTTATACCTGTGAAGATTATGCATTCTCTGATTCCAACGATCTTTCATCCGTTGTTACCACAGCTGCCAATGACAGTGATGTGATCTATGCACCTACAGATAATACTGTAGCATCCAATACTGAGATCATCAACAACATCTGTCTTCCGGCAAAGGTTCCGGTAATTGCTGGTGAAGAAGGTATCTGCCAGGCATGTGGTGTTGCAACACTTTCCATCAGCTACTATGATCTTGGATACAAAACCGGCGAAATGGCAGTCAGCATCCTTCAGGATGGTAAAGATATCTCCAAAATGCCGATTGAATATGCACCAAAATTCACAAAAGAATACAACAAAGACATCTGTGACGAGCTTGGTATTAAAATTCCGGATGGATATGAAGCAATCGAAACAGATAAAACAGCTGAATAATCGGTAAAAAACCTATTATACACTGATACAGCGAGAAGGGAGTTCCCCTTCTCGCTGTTCGTGCATAAAAAAGAGGAGGATAATTTAACATGCAGATTATGAGTTTAATAACCGCACTTCCAGGAGCTGCCGCACAGGGGCTTATCTGGGGAATCATGGCGATCGGTGTGTACATTACATTCCGCATTCTTGATATTGCGGATCTTACCGTTGACGGAACTTTATGTACAGGCGGCGCTGTTTGTATCATGATGATGCTCAGCGGACACAATGTATGGGTGTCCATGCTGGCTGCAACAGGAGCCGGTCTTCTGGCCGGTCTTGCCACCGGTATTTTTCATACCTTTATGGGCATCCCGGCTATCCTTGCCGGAATCCTGACACAGCTTTCCCTTTACTCTGTCAACCTGAAGATCATGGGAAAAGCAAACCAGGCGATCAATGTTGATAAATTTAATCTTCTGGTATCCCTTCGACGTGTCAAGGGTGTTGCTCTGACACAGAATACGCTTTTTATCGTAGCAATTATGATCATCATTCTGATTGCAGTCCTTTACTGGTTCTTCGGAACTGAACTCGGATGTTCCCTGCGTGCGACCGGATGTAATCCAAGCATGTCCCGTGCACAGGGTATCAACACAGACCGCAATAAGGTTCTGGGACTGATGCTTTCCAACGGACTTGTTGCTCTTTCCGGCGCTCTTCTCACACAGTACCAGGGATTTGCAGATATCAACATGGGACGTGGTTCCATCGTTATCGGTCTTGCTGCAGTAATTATCGGTGAAGCGATCTTCAGCCGTATTTTCCGCAACTTTGCACTGAAGCTGTTAAGCGTTGTATTTGGTTCTATTCTTTATTATCTGGTACTTCAGATTGTTATCTGGATGGGAATTGATACAGACCTTCTGAAAATGCTTTCCGCACTCGTCGTTGCATTTTTCCTTGCTTTCCCATACTGGAAGGGCAAATATTTTACAAAAGCCAAACAGGGAGGTAAATGATCATGCTGAAACTGATCGATATACATAAAACATTTAATCCGGGCACCATCAATGAAAAGGTTGCTTTAAACGGCGTGGATCTTCATCTGAACGAAGGTGATTTTGTTACAGTCATCGGAGGAAACGGCGCCGGAAAATCCACTATGCTGAATGCAGTTGCAGGTGCCTGGCCTGTAGATTCCGGAAAGATCATTATCGGTGGAACCGATGTCACAAAACTTTCCGAATATAAAAGAGCCGCGTATCTTGGTCGTGTATTCCAGGATCCTATGACCGGAACTGCTGCAACTATGGGAATTGAAGAAAATCTCGCTCTTGCCAAACGCCGCGGAAAATCCCGCCTTCTCCGTCCGGGCATTACCCGCCAGGAACGGGAAGAATACCACGAACTCCTGAAGATTCTCGGTCTTGGTCTTGAGGACCGGCTCACTTCCAAAGTCGGACTCCTCTCCGGTGGCCAGCGTCAGGCATTGACACTTCTGATGGCAACTTTAAAGAAGCCTCAGCTTCTTCTTCTGGATGAGCACACTGCTGCTCTTGATCCGAAGACTGCAGCCAAGGTTCTCGAGATCACAGACATGATCGTAAACCGCGATCATCTGACAACCATGATGATCACCCATAACATGCGTGATGCAATCACTCACGGCAATCGTCTGATCATGATGTGGGAGGGAAAGATCATTCTGGATATCCAGGGCGAAGAAAAGAAAAAGCTTACAGTCAAAGATCTCCTGGACAAATTCGAAGAAGCCAGCGGTGAAGAATTTTCCAACGATTCCGCACTTCTCAGCTAAACCACAAAAAAAGAACTCTTATAATAGTTAGACAAACAGCATAACACATGGAAAGAACCTGGCCGGAATTTCATTCTTTATGATGGATTCCGGCCTTAATTTCTGTTCTAATGCCCAAATAACGATAAACTCAAAGCACTTCCATATGTCACCTCTCTTTAGCTCATTTCAATTCCACAGAGAATTCACCACTCCTTCTGCTGTATCGATAAATGGAAGATGTCAGATAATCCTCTTCCGGAGTTGCTTTCTCGAGCGTATCACTTAGAACTTCTTTCAAATCTTCCGGATAAACCACATCCGCATTATGGACCATTACTTCATGAACACTGGTGAAAACCAGATACAGGTCTGAACCCAGAAGTTCAGAAAGACGTCTGGCTACCCCGGGCAAAAAGATTGCTGCCGCTCCATTAGTACGCTTTTCTGTACTCAGGCAATTCCCGGCAATCCCTTTATTTGGATGGTATGTTCCAAGGATATCCATGAAATTATCTCCTTCATATGTCTTATCAAACAGCATTTTTTCCCAATGATAGATTCTTGGTGGACTGATAAAATATGTATTTATTAGAGCAGCTTCGAAAACAGTATCCGCATCTTTTCCCCATTTCTCCACAAAGCTTTTCTTGATCTTTGCACTCAGAACATATCCCTCTTTTTCTCCTGCAAGATAATAAACCACTAAAGCAATATCTCCGATTTTGTGATGAACCAACTCCTTCAGTATAGTCCTGTTTTTATCTGCATTCAGAAGTCGAATAAAAAGTCTGCTTTTTACCTTCTCATAATCTTTCAGATCGTCCAAATCACATAGCACACAATTTTCACTGACTTTTTTTATCTCCCTAACACAATCATGAACGATATTTTCAAAAGAATGTTCCTGACAGTACCTTTTATAAAGCTCTTCTGTATGCAACCCGCAGACTGTTTTTGCCTTTTCCATATGACCACTCTCTACAAATAGCCTATCTCCCAAACAGCCATATTTTTCTCCATCGTTTGAAAAATAAATTTCTTCTTCCTTCAGGTCCATAGCCGCAAGAAGAAGCTTTCTCAGGTCCGTGACAAAAGTTTCATAACTTTTTTCCATATTTAATTTCCTTTCTGTGAAACAAAGCGGACGAATGTCCCGACAAAATCCTGTGCGTTCTCACAACGACGCACAAAATGATTCTGATCTGATAACATGATTAGATATTTCTGTGGAAAGAACTTCCACTGTAGAATTGCAGAGAGCAGATTTCTCTGCTGAATCTGAGTTGCCTGCTATATGGACAAGTATAATAGAAGTTTTCAGATTTGTAAAGAAGTTTTCATCGACAGAAAAAGCAGCTTCCGCTGCCTTTTGCTGTCATACCTTTTGTATTGTTTAAGATTTGTGTCTCATTCCGAAATATCAGTAATGGATTTCTCCATGTTTCTCCAGATAATCCAGAAATCCCTCACAACCTTCCTGTATATCTTCATAAGTTTCGTCAAAATTTCCTGTATACCAAGGATCCGCAATATCCCGTCCTGATCCGGCAAAAGTCAGAAACTTATAAAGCTTCTCTTCCGGGTCATTCTTCAGCATCCTGTTAAGATTACGCATATTAGCAGAATCCATACCAATAATATAATCGGATTTTTCATAATCCGCCCACGTAATCTGCTTCGCTCTGTGCGGAACCAGTGGTATTCCCACTTCTCTCAGCTTGTTCACTGTTCCTCTGTGAGGTGGATTCCCAATCTCCTCTGTACTTGTTGCAAAACTGTCGATCAAAAACTGATCTGAAAGGCCGAGCATTTTTACCTTGTGCGTAAAAACACTCTCGGCCATGGTTGATCTGCAGATATTGCCGTGGCATACAAAGAGTACGCGTATACTCATATTTTCTCCTTTCAAAATGCGCTATCCTGCTGTCATTTGCAGCGATTTGCGCGGTGTAAATTCTTCTTTATGTATCGGTCATTTCTATACAGAAAATGCAAAACTTAGCAAAATATTGCAAGATGTGTACAGTAATCGTAGTAGAAACGTAGTAAAAAGCGGGTGGAGGTACTACTGACTTTCCTCACTTAAATGCGATTGAATTCTTTCATCAATGAGAATATTAACATTGTCTCCGACAAAAGCCTTAAATGGGAATCCATCAACATCTATTATTTCAGATTTTAATGATACTTCTACACCCAGACGCTTGCTATCATTTATTATTCTATAATCAAAAAGAGACTCTGCGCTCCCTTTTGCTTGTTTAATACAAGACAGAAGTTCTTTTTCAGTTGATACTTGTGGTAAAATTCCAAGTATCAATGCTAATTCACTTAATAACTCTTTCTTTACCGCAAAACTTTCATCTACCGTTTTATCAAGTGCAGCAAATTGCAAAGAACGAACAATGTCAGAGAATTGAGCATAGATTTGTTCATTACTTTTTTCTTCCCAATAACTAACTTCATTAGCGGCTGCAGACGGCTTTCCATTAAACGTTGTATTCGGTGAAAAAGCGTAATAACTTTCCACCGCCCCCCGTCGAAGAATAAAACATCCTAAATTTTCTAAAATATCAAACAGTACAGTAATTCTCTTCTTAAGACTTATCCACTCATGTGAATCTGGCCAAGTTGCTAGTTCATCTGCACTAACCGTAAATAACCGTGCAACCAATGCACGACGGATAATTTTATCTTCCTCTGCTTCTGGATCTCGGTTTATCCAATACGGATGTTGGTTAAAAATCGTTACCATATTCTCTTTTTGAGTTCGAATTAACTCATCTGTTTTTGTCTTTATATCCCTAATCATACTTTGAAGATCCCCATTGCCATAATCATTAGCAATGTCAGTTGCTTCAGGTAAACCCGAAAATAAATTAATAATACTATTATCATCTGTAAAGCCATCTAAATCCGTTAAGACACATACTTCTTTACCAATAAGTCTAAACAGTTTTGTAATAATAGGGAACTGTCCTTTTCCTTCAACCGGAATAATTTGTGAACCTGCCACATCTAAATTTAAGTTAAGTCTATTGCAAAGATATCGACATAAAATCATATCGCTGGAACCTTCAATAAGCATTACTTTTTTAGCAAAAAAGCCCTCATTATATATAAGACTCATTCGCAAAAGAAATTCTTTCAATTTTATGCTATTCAATTCCGGTGTATCTGGCGAAATTTGTTTAGGTAATGCATCTTTACTAAAAAACACAAAGTTACACAACTCAGATGCAGTATTTAATTCAAGCATCTCTGCAGAATGGGTTGAAATAATAATAGTTTTATTGTATCTTTTTGCAGCACTTTTCATCTCACGAAGAAGATATGATTGTAATTGCGGATGCAAAGATACTTCTGGCTCATCAATTAATAATACTTCAACCACTTCATCAAATAGGGCAGCCAAAATTGAAATAACATTAACTAATCCACTTGCTTCTGCTGCAACTGAGTATTCTTGCTCACTATCGGTCTTTCCAAAAAACACCTTCATATGTCCAGCATCCCAACGAATAAAAATATTTCTATTAAATAACACCGATAACCTCTCAGATACCTTAATAAAAACATCCTTTCGTTCGTCCATTGCAAAGAAATCTCCACTTGCAGTTTCAATTTGTAAACGAGCACGTTTTGTCGCTTGATCCCCAAGTGTATAATCATCAATGGTATAACTGTATTGATTTGTTTTTGATCTATATTGTTCCATATTTCCAATTCTATTTGATGATAAATATCGAACCTTATCGCCACCTAACTTTCTTTTCATAATATCCCTTATTTTTTTCAATGTTTGAGTCTTTCCGGAAGCATTTGTACCAACCAATATTGTTAATCCCGAATACAGTGTTATTTGAACCTCTTGGTTGCCAAAAATCTTTTCCACGTTAAACTGTAATGTATGAGGATATTCCATAGTAATCACCTTGTCTTTCTCACATAAATTATATAATACTATTTCTTCTTTGATATATTTCTACTCGCGTTGTTCAACGGATTTATTGTACCATATTTATACAAGATTCTCTATACAAAAAACGCCCTGCAACCGCAAAGCGTCTTTCGTTTTCTTCTATAATCATATCGCCTTAAACATCTTCTGCAACACCGTCTTTTCTGCCTGCGTCCGTTCCAATTCCTTTCTGGCATTCTGCAGGTCTTCCAGCCGCTTCAATTCATCCTCTGCATCCTCAAGTCCCAGATGCGTATAGGTGTTAAGCGTAACACCTATATAACTATGTCTCATAAGGTACTGTAGCGTCTTCGGGTTCATTCCCGATTTCGCCATATTGCTGCAATACGTGTGTCGACAAATATGTGGACGTGTCAAGTATGGGACAAAAAAAGTATTTCTTTTTTCTTGCCGGAAAGTACCTGACCATTCCTATCAGGTACCCCAGCACTTTTATTATGTTCCACAAAATCGCTCTTGTCTAGAACATTTTATCTCTGCCCCAAAAATACATCATCAAAATTCCATTCAATTTCGATTTCCTCCTGGCTATGCACCTGGATAACCTTGATGATCTCCCGTAATTTCTCTGTATCGAATTTCTCCATGTTCAGAAATTCTTCCAGTTTCATTTCCTTCGCAGTATTGTCCTGCTCAAGCATCTTTGCATCACGTTCAGACTCTGCTATCTTTCGTCTGATTTCTTCCAGCTGTCTGCCTATCTTTTCCGCTTTCTGCTTGTACAATTCCCGGTCAATACGGTCATCTTTGTACTCATCATAAAGTTTCATTTTTTCAGAAGACAACTGGCGGCTCTGTTTCAATAATTCTGCAACATTCGTCTCCATATCTTTGCTCTGGTTCTTTGATTCAACAATCTTCCGGTTTTCCAGCATGGAAGATGCAAACTGATGAACAAGCTCCAGGATATGCTTTTCCATTGGCTCACGTCTGACCACCAAACTTCGACAGACATGATCACCGCTGGTACGCCCATCCGAACATTTCAGTAGATGCTCCGTTTCTCTTACCAGACAATGACCACAGTGTGCACACAGCATCAGTGCTGGCTGTTTCTTGTGTCTTGCCAGCGTATAATTGGTTCTTGTTTCTGCAACACCCCTGGATTTTTTCGGATGCAGTCTGTTCGCTTTTTCAAACAGTTCCCTGTCAACAATCGGATCATGGTGGTTTTCCAGTCTGATCCAGTCAGACTCGTCATTAAGAACCGCTTTATGACCGGTGTGCATACTGCAGCGTGTTTTACCCCATATCCGGGTTCCAATATAAATCTCATCCCGGATGATTGCAGATACTGTGGTTGGATTCCAGCGTTTTTTCATGATGGTATCAAACCGTCGGGACTGAACCTGCTCTCCTCTTGACATTTTCTGCTCATCACAGGTGGCAATTTCCTGTTTGTTCAGTTCCCTTGTGATCTCTGCAAAGCTCATACCTTCTGCAGCCATCTGGAAGATCATCTTCACCACTTTAGCCGAATCCGGATCAATTTCCAACCTTCCATCTTTGCCCTTTCTATAACCATATCTGGCATTTACCGGAAGCCTTGTACCGTTTTTCATTCTGGTCTGCATTGCGGATGAGATTTTTTTCGACAAATCCAGGCTATACATGTTATAAACCAGATTCTTGAAAGCCACATTCATACCGCCGGTCATCCCAGAGCTGGCTTCACTGTCATAACTGTCATTAATGGAAATAAACCGAATCTGAAGAAGCGGGAAAATATATTCAATATAAAATCCCACTTCCAGATAGTCCCTGCCAAACCTGGAAAAATCTTTCACAACTACACAGCCTATCTGTCCGCTTTTCATATCCTCCTGCAGCTGTTGAAAACCATTGCGTTTGAAATGGGTGCCGCTGACACCGTCATCCACATATTCCAGGATATCTGCCCCATCCACGCCAAGCTGATCGATCACAAACGATTTCAACAGGATCCTCTGAGAAGTCACACTGTCACTTTCCAGTTTGGTTCTGCCATCCACATTCCCATCTTCCATAGATAAACGGATATAGACAGCTGTTTTCCTATTTTCTGTCATCTTGACTGTGCCTCCTTCTCTTTCATTATCTTTTGCAATTCAGCGAACTGGTCATCATATACCAGTTTGATCTCATAATCATACTTACCATGGATAATAATGGAATCCACAAAGGCTTCCACCATTTCTTTTGTCAGCTTCCGCTTAGACATATAAGTATGTATCACTTTCCCCCATCCTTCTTCGATATGATAATCTTTGGAATACCGTACCTGCGCCGTCAATACTGCATCCAGACGTCTCTTGATGTTTTCTATTTTATTGGAATAGATACGGGAAAACTGCATGTACTCTTCTTCTGTAATCAGGCGTTCCGAATAATCCTCATATAAATCAGATTTACGCTTACTGATCCGGCTCAGTTCCCGCCGAAGTTTCCCTACTTCCTTGTCCAAAAGCAAATATTGCGTCTGGTTTCTGGAAGCGGAGTTCATTTCCCGGATCATTTTTTCTGTATCCAATACGTTTTTCATATGTGACTGGATCAGACGAAGGACATCTTCATCCATGTATTCTTTTTTGACCCTGTGCCCCTTGCACTGGTTTCCTCCTGATTTATGGTTTGCATTGGCACCGCAGATATAATAAAATGTCCCGGACTTTTCCCTGGACAGGATCATGCGGTTGCCACATCCTCCACACCTGATCTTGCCGATATAAAAATTCTGGCTCCGGATGGCTCCATTATTCAGCTGATGCCTCTTTTTATATTCTTCCGTAAATTCCCTGATTTTTTCCTGCACCTGGCGGAACAGCTTTTTATCTATAATCCCTTCGTGGGTATTCTCTGCATAGATCCACTCACTCTCTGGTCGGTTTCTCTGCTTATTTCCCTGAAAAACGCTCTGCTGATATTTTCCATATACGGAATCGCCGGTACAATGTACATCCTGAAGCACACGTTTTACTTCATAATTATTCCACGGTTTGGACTCTGAGGACGGTTTTTCCCCGGATCTGTAGTACTCCCTTTGCAAAGTTGGGGACAAGACACCATCTGCATTCAGTTTTTTTGCAATATCACTGTAGCTGCAGCCATCCATATACATAGAAAAAATTGCCCGTAAATGTCCGGCAGCTTCCTCATCAACTACCAGCTGGTGCTTGTCCTGTTCTGATTTCCTATATCCATAGGGTTCCCAGGCACCGGTAAATTTTCCTTCTCTTCATAGGTTTTTTTTGCACTGCTGCTCTTTTTTGCAAGGTCTTTAGAATAGAACTCATTGATAATATTCTTTAAGGGAACAGTCAGATCTACTCCCTCACGGAAAGAATCAAAATCATCCGTCACTGCCAGGAACCGTACATGAAAGAACGGGAATACACGCTCAATATAATTGCTTGTTTCTACATAATTCCTGCCAAGCCTGGACAAATCCTTTACAATCACGCAGTTGATTTTCCCATGCTTGATATCTTCCATCATCTGCGTAAATCCAGGACGATCGAAATTTGTACCGGAATAATCAGAATCCTTATAAACTTCTGCAACCGAAATATCCTCTGTATCAGCCACATAGTTTTTCATCAGTTCCACCTGGGTTTCTATCGTCCCCCTCTCTATCGTTTCCTCTGTTTCCGTAGAAATCCTTGCATATAACCCTGCCCGGAACGGTCTTTTGATCTCTTCCTGGACGGCTGCACTGCTGACCGTTTCAGGAATGCTTTTCCTGCTTTTTCGTGCCATTTTATACAACCTCCTTTATCTTGACCTGCAGATTGTTATCCAGATCTGTTGCAGCCTCCACTCCCATAGCCGGAAGCTGTGTCAGCAATGCCTGATAACAGTCATCAAAGTCAAAGACGATCTCAATATTCTTTTTGTCATGGACTCTGATTTCCCGAATCAATTCCACAATTACCGTCCTGGTCAGCACTTCAATATCCTGATATTTCACAAAATAATCCAGCCATGTGTTAGAAGCGTCTGCTTTTTCCAGCATGTTATCCATTTCTTTCTGGATTGCCCGGATACTCTCTTCTGCATTCCTTAGCCTTTTTCCATATGCTGCATGAAATTCTACATAATCTTCTTTTGATACGATGCCCTCTTTCATATCGGAATAAAGCATCATGCGGAGTTCCTTACAGCGTTCTGTCTCCATTTTTTTCTTTTCCAGCCTGTCCTGGAGTTTTTTCACATTGATTTCCTGAAATGGTACAGTCCCGATAAACTCCAACACCCTTTTCAAATGCAGGATGTTCTGGATATGCTGTTTCAGTATTACCAATACCACGTTTTCCAGATCTTTTTCCGGGATCCTGTGACTGGAGCAGCGTTTCGTTTCTTTATTTGTGGAACATAAATAATAGACATATTTCTTTCCACCCACTGTTGAGACCTTTCTCGTCATCGGTGCCCCGCAATCCGCACATACAGCAATGCCGGACAGCAGATACACCTGCTTCTGGTCAGGAGAAGTACGGGTATCCATCCCCAAAAGCCGCTGGACGATCTCAAAATCCCTTTCACTTACCAGCGGTTCGTGGTTCTTTTCAATACGGATCCAATCATCTTCCGGCTTTACGTAGGACTGCTTCACTTTATGGTTCGGTGTCGTACGTTTCCCCTGCACAAGGTTTCCAATATAAACCTCATTTTCCAGTATTCTGCGTACGGTAACAGAACTCCAAAGAGCCTGCTCTTTCTGTCGGAACCCGGTTTCATAATGACTCCCGCTGCTAATCTTATATTCAAATGGGGAAAGCACACCCAGTTCATTCAGGCGGTTGGCAATCGCATCCTGGCTCATTCCCTGCAGTTTCATCTTAAAGATGTCCTGCACTACACTGCCTGCAACCGGATCAATCTCCAGCCTATGCTTGTCTGCCTTTGCTTTCTTATACCCGAATGCCACAAAAGGTGTGACACATTCGCCTTTTTTCCTCTTAATCTCAAGGTTACTTCTTATCTTAATGGAAATGTCACGGCAATAAGTATCGTTGATTAATTTTTTGAATGGGATAATAATGTCATCAGCCTGATTCTTTCCCTGAAGGCTGTCATAATTGTCATTTATGGCAATAAAGCGCACACCAAGAGCCGGGAATAAACGTTCAATGTACTTCCCGAAATCAATGTATTCCCGCCCAAACCGAGATAAACCTTTCACCACTACGCAATCAACAATCCCACGCCTGATATCTTCCAGCATAGCCTGGAATGCAGGGCGCTCAAAATTAGAGCCTGTGTAGCCATCGTCAACCCGGACGGAAACAACTTCTATATCTTTTTTGTCTTTCAGGAAATCCAGAATCAGAGCCTTCTGGTTAGAAATGCTGTTACTTTCCAATTTTGCAGAACTGGAAAGATCGCCATCTTCTTTGGATAATCTGACATAGATGGCGGCACGATAGATTTTATTGAAATTCTGATACATATCTTACCTCCTCTTATTACGTCAAAAAACCCATGTAATAAAAGGGGCCGCATAATTTGTCCTTACAGACATTTTAGCACAGCCACCCCAAACTTTCCAGTACTTTTTCAGACACTCAGAAGCATATTTTCAAATGCCTGCTCCAAAGATATCCCGTTATTGGCAAACCTTACTTTGACCTTCATATTGCCGATCCGGACCAGATACGGATTTCCTACCTTATTCAGATATGATTCCCGCCGTTCCTTCAGGCTTTTATTCCTGTCTGCTTTTACAGTCAGTAAATCTGTCATTTCATCAATATTTACATCACTAAAATCCTGTTCCAGATACTTTCTATATTCTTCTGCTGTCATAATCCCCCTCCTCATAAACTCCTGTCTGAATCTCCACTGCTCTGGTAATCCTCCGCATTGCATCAGAGCTGACATGACCACATTTTTGGATGATACTCTGAACATCAATGCTTGTGATCTGTTCCGCCAGTACCAGCCCATGCCGTTTCAAGCCAACCATTTCATAACGGTTAATAAACACATGGGTCGGAAGATAACGTTTTTTGTACACCCTTGAAGTAAACGGCACTACCGTTACCACCGGGCTGTATGTATTCGCTTTATTATTGCTGACAACCACTACCGGACGGATTCCACTCTGAAGGGAAGTACCCGGAACCTATCCCAAATTAACCATAAGGATATCGCCTCTTTCAATTTTCATTTATTCGTTCCTCCCATCCTGAAATTTAATCGTAAAGCATCCATTATTAGCTCCACAGGAATACGGCAGAGACATTCAAAATGAACGCTCTGCCGCATAACCTCTATAGCCAATTTTCGATTATTAAACAGTGCTCGCTCGATTCTATTTATCCTCGATACCCCGAATCGTTTATCCTGCTGACGCAGGCAGGGAATAATAACCTATCTGACTGCATTCGCCAGATCACAACCCATATGCTCACGCACACAGGCTCCGACAGTTCATAGGTTTGCCGGTTACAGACTTTTCACGGTCCGCAAGTGTATCGCACCCTATACAGATCATCGTATCATCAACCTGCCAGTTGATTTTCGGTCAGTGCTTATTCGCTCGTCCGATCTTCATCAGAGTCATGGCGGCAGTTTCCTTGTGCTTCCTGCATAAGATGTCACGTCAGTTATTACTGGGTATTCAGTTTCCAATGTGCTTTTGAGGAGTCCTTAAAACTCTCTCTAATTACTAAATTCAACCGACTTGCCCGGATGCAAAAAAATCTGCTGATTTTTCAAAAATATTTTCCTGATACATTCTCCGCATCTTGTGTAAAATTGTTTTCAGCTTGTACGCCAGAACCTGCCGGGACACTCCCATAATCCCTGCCAGCTGTACCTGCGTTTTATTCTCAAAATAAATACTGTAAATAATCATCCGTTCTTCTGCATCCAGCTGATTAATCACCTTATGGATATCTCGTCTCTCCACACTGCTGATCACGCTGTCTTCGACATCACAGCTATAGTCCGGGAAATCCTCGATAGAGAATTCATAATCCTGTCCATTCGTCTCGCTGTAAGGGATTTCCCGCAGTTTCCATTCAACACTCTCACCTTTTTCATTTTTAATTTCGACCTTCCTTGGCTGGCTGCTTCGGTAAAAATTATTCATGGCATAAGCCACTTCCTTTGTGATTTCAATCATCTTTCCATCTACATTTGCGTAGTATTTCCCGTCGTATTTATATGGATGTTCAATATACATATCCGTCCTCCTGAATTTGAAATTTGTTTGCCAGTTTCAAATTCAGAAGGCGGTCCTCTGATCTGGTTCATGCCTACTCCACCAACTACTGCCAGGTAAAACCTGCAGGTATTGGCTGAAAAATTCAGGCACGAAAAAAAGCCCCAGTAGTCTTTTTTAACTACTGAGGCTTCCGTCTCTCAAATATAATTCAGTTTTCTATGCCTTCTTTCATCAGCATAACCATTGTATCAGAACAATGTTCAGAAAGTGTCCGTTTACAGGGCTTAATAGTTCATTATTCTCATTGGTTTGTACACATTTTCCAGGGAAATGTTCACTTACTCTTTTTCCCTAACAGCTCATCCATTTTTATCTGAAAATCTAAGGATTTTTCATCAGCTCTCCATCCACATACATCTGGAACTTTTCTGGATCATGGACAATATCATAGTCCATTCCCCATTCAACAGGCTTATATTCCACCACCATTACCGGTTCCTGTCCTTCTATCTCATCTTCCCAGAGATATACTCTAAGATTCAGGCTGGTGGCATACCCATAATCTGTAGAGAATCTAACAGACTGAAAAGAATTATCCTTGCATTTTTTGACAAGGAGTTTTGCAAAATCCTCTTTATCTTCAATCTGTTTTCTGTTTGCAACAACAGTAAGTGTTTCATCTTGATTTATTTTCATACTGCTAATGACATCCGGCTCTCCCTCTTTATGCTTCTGCGCACAGCCCGAAACAAGGGCTGCTGCCAATAACAGACATAATAACGTATGCTTTTCCCTCTTCACTTTGATGATCACCTCCAGTCTGCTGTCAAAATACTTACTGCATAGTTAATTACTTCCTCCGGTGTTGGTCGGTTCCCTTGTAAATGTCAAGCAAATTTTTACATCGTAAGGTAATGAGTTTTTTCTTCGTACGATAAGCAGTTTTTTACACTGTTCGGTAAGAAGATTTTTACATTGTATGGTAAGGAGTATTTTACTCCCTATGGTAAAGAGATTTTTACACCTCTTCCTGCCTAGATAAGGTAGTCCCTTTAGCTGAACATATCAGGATGTTTCAGCCTGAAGGACTCTCCTCTGAAAGAATAGCAGTTCGCATGGTGAAGAATCCTGTCCAGCAGGGCCGTGGTCAGAACTGAATCACCCATCATCTCAGCCCAGTCCATGATCTCTTTGTTGGTAGTAAAGATAATGGATGATGTTTCATAGGTATCACTGATGAAAGTGAAGAAACGGTTTGCCTGACTTCTGGTGATAGGTGTGTATCCGATCTCATCAATGATGATAAGCTGTGCCTTCTTCAGGTTTTTTAGCCGGAATCCAGCAGAACGTTCTGTTTCTGCAGTATCCAGTATCTTTACCAGATTGACCATCTTCTCAAAGCAGACGGTATAACCATTGTTGACCGCATGCAGCCCAAGTCCTGCCGCAACCATTGTTTTACCAAGGCCAGGCGGGCCTGCCAAAACGATGTTTCCGCCATTGTCCAGCTAGGATAATCCTTTCAGTTTATCCAGCTGTGCCTGTGTAATCCCGGAATCAAGTTCTTCAGGATCGAATTCCTCCAGCGGCCTGATGTTTGGAGGAAAATGTGCTGCAGAGTAGTTCCTTTTCCTGCGGCGTTCATTCCTTCCGACTACTTCTGTTTCAAGTACAGCAAGTAGGAATTCCCTGCAGGAAGAACTTTCCAGATCTGCTGTTTCCAGCAGGTCCGGTAATGCTTTGGCTAAATGTTTCAAAGTAAAAGTTTGAAGTAATGATATCAGTCTTTCAACAGGAATACGTCCGGTATCCATGCTTTTCATGATCTGTCTGTTCATACGGCAGCCTCCTGCCCGGAACGGTTCACACGTTCCTGAAAGGCTTTTCCGTATACGGAAAGATCCTTGTATTCCACACGGTCAGATGAAACCACAACTCTGGCCCCGTCAGAATCCGCAAGACTTCTTCCTGCTTTGACGTATTCATACACGACTTTAAACTGTGAGAACTGATATCTGTAGTTGTCGCAACAGCGTTTCATTACATCTGCAACGAGCGCTCTGTCCGGATTCTCTGAATCCAGGAACTGTTCGATTGCTCCAAGCTGTTTGCTGATATGGCGTGGATTTTCCTTCTTCACACCGTTGATGAAATGCTGGAAATCATAACAGTTCCATTTATCACAAAGCCGTTCCATGATCTCAATCCAGTCTCCTGAATCACCTTTACGGTGTTCCGGAAGCTGATTAAAGCTACCTCTGCGTTCACTCAAAAGATGCGTACAGAGGAAACGTAGATCTTCATCATAAATATGTATCTTTCCTGCCGTGATCTTATATTTGACTACACTGTACGCATAACTGCGCGGGACAGAGTAGCGGCAGGATCTGAAAAGAACATAGGGTGTTCCTTTGCATTCATAAGCAATAAAACTATTTGGCGATGTTTCATAAACAGACGGAAGTACAGAACGCAGGGAATCTTTTTCGATATCCCTGAAGACTGCCATCGGGATCCTTAAAGTCGCCCGATGGATACGTTTATTTTTCCGTTCAAGCCATCCCGGCAGGGAACGCCAGACATCATCGATACAGGTGATTGTTCTGGCACTGAAAAAGTTTTTCTTCACAAAACCAACCGAGTTTTCTATAGGTCCCTTACTTTCAGGATCTGCTTTATTACATACCCAGAGCTTCAAATCCTGTTCCGTACAGAAATCCCCAAAGATTCTGGTCTTGATAACTTCACCATAAGTTTCACTGGCTACAAATACAGCATCCTGATCAATGACCAGGACAGCCGGTCTGCCTCCAAGCTTACAGAAACTGCGGTAGATCGCCTGGCAGGCTTTTGTGGCATTATACTTATGGTCCTGGGCATAAACACACAGGATCCTGCTGTAACGCAGGAGAAGGCAGATAAAGTGAATGGAACCTCGTCTGGAGAGTGTGACCTCCCCAAAATCAATTAGCATCTGTTCTCCCGGAGGAGTATCAAACACATGATCATAGATCCTGCGATGCTGGTCACTGGGATCGATCTGTCCGCTTTCTTCCAGATGATGGACATAATTACGCAGGGTCTGCTCATTTTCCGGAAGGCAGTCAAACGATCCGTTTTCAATGAATTTCTCCTCGAGGAGATCATAAACAGAGGATATGCAGAAATCTTTTCTGCTGTTCGCTTCCAGAATGGAAATGATGGCTTCCTTAAAAGGCGAAACATCAAATGCCTTGTCTTTAATAAGCTTTTTTCCCGGATCCTCCGGGATGACATCCATGTCATAGTACTTGGATATCGTAGGGCGGCTTGGGGGTTTCAGACCCTGTTCCTTGTAATAGGTCAGGATCTCCGTTTTCGTATAGCCGCGAAGTTTTAAGTCTTGAATTTCCTGCATCTGTGTTTTTCGCAGCATAGTGATCTCCTTTCGGTATATTTACTGAATTCAGTATACCGTGGAAATCGGCTGTGTTCTCCTTTGATTTACTCACCACATGTAGGAAAAATGTTAAAAAGTGCTTACCGCGGCAAGAAAAAACTGCTTACCGTGGAGTGAAAAAACTCCTTACCATGTGGTGGCAAAATCATCTTACCGCACACATTCCCTTTTATTTTAACCTTGCGCCATTCCGCCTGTACCTTTGGATCCGGGTTATCATATCCGGCATCAATTGCTCTCTGGATTTTCGCATATACCTCTTCTGGAGTGGTATGGAATTTTTCAGCGACCTTCTCAAAAATAGTATTTCTGTTCATTTTATATCCCCTCTTTTTGAATTAGTATTAGTTCTTTAGAACTACTATAGCACAGATAAAAACAAAACAGAATCCCTATTCGTTTGACAAATTGTGACAAAAACCACAAAAAAAGAAGGGCTTTCCGCCCCTCCTAATAAATATTATTCTGTTAATGCCCTGACCGCTTTGATAATTTTCTTCTGCTCTTCTTTTGGAAGTTTCCCGATCATTTCTGATAATTCATTCGTCACACCAGTTACAGAATGTGCCACAACATCTATCAGAAGTGAATCTGCAGAAACTTCCAGAGCGTTGGCTATCGCAACAAACGTATCCAGTTTTGCGGCTTTCAATCCCCGCTCAATCACACTTACATGTGTCGGACTCAGTTCCACCATGGCAGCCAAATCTTCCTGTGTCAGACCTTTTGCTTCCCTTGCCATCTTAATTCTCTGTCCTACAGCTTTCAGATCCATCGCAGCACCTCCTTTAGAACTATTTTTCGGTCTAAAGTTAGTATAACTACCGCCTGTTCCGATATACAGAAGCTGTAAAACAAGTTATCGTTCTATAGAACTATTTTTATTATTTATATCACTAAATTATTCATAATTAGCGGTATTTTTCATTATCATTCTTTTATTTCAAACAACCCTCTATCGTCAGCCGGATACACTATTCCTGAAATAGTAGACGTTTGATTATTGGGATCGAGATGCACTTGTTTCCTATGTGCCATAAAATAAACGTGTTCTTTTTCTAACTGTATTTTATATAGCCATCCCGCTCCCCAAAATGAAGAATAATTATTCTTATGTGAGAAAGTCACTTCATGCAGTGGCGAACTATATAATCCATCGGCATTAAGTAGTTCTTCTTTCTGTATTTCATTTGTCATTCCCCAAAAGCCATAAAAAATGCCTTTTTTAACTGCTTCCATAATTAAATACATTTTTTCATAGAGTAGTTTTTCTTCCTCTGATACATCTTCCGTTTCTGATATTATTTCTAGTGCTTTTTCTGAAAAGGGAAGTAACTTTTCTTTTTCCCTCATTAATAAATACTTCTGAGTTGCGGAACTATTGAGTAAATTTTGATGTTTTTTATAGAATACAGCAATTGTCTTTACCAATAATGTTCTTTCGACTGATATTTGAACATCTGAAATAGCATTTTTCACTTTATATGTCCAGCTTTCAGGTATAACTTTTTCATACTCTCCACCTGAAATAATAACTGCTACAAGTTGTTCAAATATACTTCCAAACTTAACTGCCGTTAATGCAAATGATTTTATTTCATCATCGGAAGATATTAACTCAGCAGTTGGCAGAAAAAAATCTCTATGTTCTATTGAATCATCTGTAAGAACATTAACAAATGTTTTATATGCCATATTCCAAGAATAAAAATAGAATTGAGATGTTTTCTTTTCAGCAAATTGTTCATATTGGCCAAATGCTTCATTATCTTTATATTTTTCTTCGATACCCATTTCTAATTGAAATAATTCTCTACCTTCTTCTGTTTTTCGAAGAAGTTTTCCCAATCTAATCGAATAATCTAGCACATTCATTCTTTTCTACTCCTTTTCTAATTCATTCATAAGTTTGTACATTAAAATCCGAGATGTAACACCACAAAGTTTTTTTATCTGTAATGTCGAAATACTAGACATATTTAATCCATGAATTAATTCATTTCTTATTTTTCTGGCTTTATTCAGGAGATCTTTTTCATCTGAAGATACCGGTATATCAAGTCTTCTAATAAGAAGATCTAATTTTGTACCAAAGCTTACCTCTGTCAACTTACTCTGTACCATTTTTTGGATACTTTCATTAATTGCAACTATATTATCTTCCGAAAAGCCATCAATTTCCTTAATTTCTATTTTTTCAATTATGCTATTAGTAAGAACTCTTCTTTCTGGTTTCGTAAAACAACCTCTACCAGCTTTATCAGCATATTCATCAAAAATATTTTTTCCTTTTTCACCATTTACAATGAATTCGAGTGCCATAGAACAATAAATCACTCTATCATAAACATCATCGGTGTTCCATGCTTGTACAATCCATTTTAATGCATACTGTAATCTAAGAATCTTTTTGTTTTCCGTCTGCAGCTTACAGAAAAAGCTTTCAATCCAATCATAATCAAACAAATACTCTGCATTATCATCCAGTTTGATTGATGCCGGGATCTTCATATTTTCATCTGCAAGAGTTATTGACTCCCCTAAAATGCAGTTCTCAATATAAAACACCGAACCGAGACTAATACGTGGATAATGACTCCTTATATCCCAAACATTATAATCGAACTGTCCAGTTCCAAACCAATCAGTATACATATCATTTTTTAACATGAATGATAAGAACTCTGTCGCTAAAATTAATAATTTTTTCCCTGAAGAGAACGCATTATATAAAGAATCGGATTTTATATTTACCCAGGCAACTGTAACACATTCTTCTGATAAATCAGTTAGATATTGTTTAAATTTTTCCGATACATTAATCCCATTTCCAATCCTAACATTTCCAATAACACAATCTTCTATGTCTATTTCTATATTTTTTAATAAACCTACGACTATATAATTATGTATATGTTTTTCATCTGAATTAGGAAATACTACTCCATTCACATTGCTATCCGCATGGTTTACAATAAAATCCATCATTGAAAATGGATTGCAAATATTCTCAAATAGAGTATTTTTGCATTGAGTGGACTGCATAATTTCTATTGGATATGGATGAATATATAACAAGTACTCTGCATCACATTTCTCGATTCTAACAATATTTCCCCTATATTTTAAATCATATTCCGGTAAATCAACCGATAGCTCCACATCACAATATAACGATTGTGTAGACAATCCACGTTGCATCTCTTCTTCCGAAACACAAACCAATAATGAATCTCCCTCTTTATTACACAAAAAACTAAACCAAGTAATTTTATAATCTTCATCATTCAGTGATACTATTGACGTAACCCATTTTACGTTTCTTTGTTTAATTATTTTCTCAATAGCAACTTTGTTTTCGGTTCTATGACTATTGGCTTTGTAATTCAGAATACCTGCAGAATCGGTCTTAACCAATCTTTCCTTATGCATATTTAGATTTTCATGATACAACGTACTTTGTTCAGATGACAACGGCATAATTTCATTTGTTTCAATATCCACACTACAAACAATATTCTTACCATTTTTAGCGATAAACCTCAAAATTGTATATATAATCTCAGCGGTTCCCCAAATCATGATTTCCTCTAATTGATAATCCTGATTATTAATAACAGCTCTACTCCCAAGCTTAAAGACATCATGTATTGTTTTTATCTTTTTATCCAATTATTTAGCCCTCCATCTGTTGTTTTTTCAGTGTTTCTAACATTGCCAAGGATTTATCAGATCTATATATTCGCAATAACATTATTATATATCTCAACAATCTCAGTCACCACAAGAAACATAGCGTTTGTGCATTTGTGCCTTTGTATCATTTACATCTTTCCCATTTTAATTGATTGAGCAGTAAATACATCTTTGCTTTGCCCTTTCTATTAGCTCAATTTCTTATAGAAAAGCATATCACAAATCCACTGATTAAACTAGTTTGTTCCTGTACATTATATATACATTTATCCTTAAGTCTGTCTATAATCATCACTATTCAATTCATACCTAAAGCTGAACTTCTCTCTCCTGCAAGTTTCCGATACTTCTGCAGATAACGAATTAAAGTAAACTATTCATCGTACTTTTTTCTCTGTATACCAAATCCTGTTATCTTCTCTCTGCTCTTGGATAATATCATCTGCAATCTTTACCATTGAATCTTCGTATTTCATCCCAATCACCTACTCTTCTTCCACACCCAAGGAGGGTTTGAATCTTTTGTTTTTTGCCTGCGGCACTACGATCTCGTAAAAGTAGAACCCAAGATACCGCAATGCCTGTTTCTTCATTTTATAAAACGAAGTCCTTCCAATGCCAAGTTCCTGCTGGACTTCCACATCTGTTTTATTGTAATGGCTACAAAAACAGGAATGAATAATCTCACTGAGCATCACTCCGTCCGGCACATAGTACTTTACCAGTGTAATCCCCCGGTAAACCATATCCGACAATCCATATATGACCATCAGATTGTTCATTTCATGCCTCAGTTTCGTTACATTCAGCTGCTTCCCGTAAATATCAAGATAGCTCAACGCATATGCCATATCCTCATTGATCTTCTCCTGGCACTCCATTTCCAGTTCTTTCAGTACCATCTTATTTTCCAAAATCAATTTTTGGTAATTCACCATCAATGCCTTTATGTCTTCATAATGCCTGTCCATGCTTACTTCCAGATAATCCTGTGCATGGGTTGCCATCTGGAACGTAATCTCTTTCATTGATTTAATTGCATAATCTCTGTCTGTCATAAATCTTTATTTCTCCTTATCAACAATCACACTAACTGGTAGGTCTTGCAGACCAGTTCGCCTTCCCCATGATTTTGATGGAAAGCAATCTAAATTACTCTTTGCAGAATCCATATTCCAAATGGTATTTGTGGGGAACACCAGCTGATCAGAATACGGATCCTTATGTAAAACCAACGGGATATAAAGGGAAAGTGACTATCTCCGCCGGTTAATATTCTTCTTATTAATTATGAAATCTTCCTTTCCATGAACTATTTGTCCACTTCAAAAAACAAATGGCTTTCCTTTCCCTGTACCATACAGGTGTACATCGTACCAACACCGCCTGCTTTTCTGCTGGCACATCGTTCAATCTTAAGCACCTTATCAATCTTGTATTTTCTGCCGTCTTCCCAAACAAATAAGATTGGAATCAGGCAGCCTTCCTTACTGAACTCTGCTACCACATCAACATATACCTTATTCATACCGCCACCTCCATCACAGGATTTCGATTGCTCTTGGGGATGCCGGAAATCTCCGGATATATCCACTTTTCTCTAACTGCCTGATCCTTGAAAATACCGTTGATGTTGAAGCAACTCCCAGTAATGCCCCCAGTTCCCTGACCGTTGGCGGAAATCCATGCTCCTCGGTAAATCTTACAATGCACTGATAGCTTTCTTCCTGTTTTCTGGTTAATGTCTGTTTCAAATCTATCCCTCCCATTATCCATGAAAATAACTGTGAGGATGGACCGTATGTGTACCGGCGTCCAAGTGGGATAAGACTTTATCCTGGTACATTGCTGCCCGCTGTATGCTGAAATATCCAAACCGTCGTCTGATCTCATCCACAGCCCGATCCAGCCTTTCTAATTTTTCCCGTTTCTCCTGATTATCAAATAGATCAAGCTGAACCGGAATATCTTCCATTACCAGATCAGACCCCCTCACGCCAAGGCTCCGTATCGGATGCTCCCATCTGTAATGTTTCTTAAATAATTCAAATGCTGCTTTTACAATTTCATCCGTAATATTCGTTGGCTGGCTGATATGCATCTGCCTTGTGATGCTGTCCAGCCCGTTGTCCCGGATTGATATTTCCACCACATTACATTTGAAACCATGTGTCCGTAATCTGGCAGATACACTTTCCGATAACGCCATCAGAATAATCCACACATCCAGATCCGTTTCCAGGTCTCTCGGTGTCGTTGTACTGTTTCCAATCGACTTGACCGGAGCTTCATATCCTTCCGTACAAACCGGATCCGAGTCATATCCATTTGCAAATGCCCATAACACCAGACCGATTTTCCAAAATGGCTGTCCAGCAGCTTTTCATCTGTCTGTGCCAGCTGGCCAATGGTATGGATCCCCAGTTTTTGCAATTTCTTGTTTGTCTGCCTGCCAACATACAGTAAATCTGACACTGGAAGCCCCCAGACGATTTCTTTGTAATTGCCACGATGAAACTGTGTGATGGCATCCGGCTTTTTATAATCAGAGCCAAGTTTTGCGAATATCTTGTTCCAAGAAATGCCAATACTCACGGTAATACCAAGTTCGTACTTAATCCGGTCACTGATTTCCTGGGCGATCTTCATTCCATCACCTTTGATGATGCTGCTTTCTGTCACATCCAGCCATCCTTCATCTATTCCATACGGCTCAATTTTGTCCGTATACTCTGAATAGATTTCTCTCGCCATACTGGAGAATCTCAAATACAGATCCATCCTCGGCGGCACAAAAATGATTTCCGGACAAGCCTGTTTTGCCTGCCAAAGTGCCATTCCTGTTTTTACCCCGCATTTCTTCGCAATATAATTTGCCGTCAACACAATACCATGTCTTGCTTCCGGATCGCCGCCTACAGCAAGTGGCTTTCCCTCTAGTTCCGGATGATGCAGCATTTCTACGCTGGCATAAAAACAATTCATATCACTATGTAAAATTGTCCTGTCACCCATCCTGTTCTCACCTCCGTCCGGCTTTCTTATCATTCCTTGCATGGTTAGTATAAGTCGACATTATGGAGATAGTTAACTGATATTTTGGTTGTATTATCTACATTTTGGAGATTTCTCTTGATTTTATTGTATTTGTGCTGTATAATGCATCTATAAAAATCTAACGGAATTTCATAGAAATGAGGCGAATATATGCGTTCTATTGGCAGGATTATTGCAGAAAACAGAAAAAAGAAAGGGCTTTCGCAGCCAGAACTTGCAGAATTACTTTCACAGCAGGGCATTGACGTTACAGCGAAGGCAATCTCCAAATGGGAGACGAATGCACGAGAACCAGGACTGCATGTTTTTCTGACTCTCTGTAAATTATTGGATATTGAAGATATTTATGATGCTTATTTTGGGAAAAACCCATACAGTGTAATGGACGGTCTGAATCAGGAAGGAAAAGATAAAATAAAAGATTACGCAAAAATACTAAAAGCCTCCGGCTTGTTTGAACCAGTAGTTGCAAACATTATTCCTTTCCGCAAAAAAGAAATATTTATGGACATCTTCGGAGATGCTGTTTCTGCAGGTACCGGTAATTTCCTGACAGATGCGCCAAAAGAATCTTATGAAGTTGGCGATCTTGCCCCGGACAATGTAGACTTCGGAGTCCGGATATCTGGTGACAGTATGGAACCGGAATACTACAACGGGGAAATTGCATGGATCCAGCAAAAAGACAGCATCTGCAATGGAGAGGTTGGTATTTTCTACCTCAATGGAGATGCCTACATCAAAAAACTCCATGATGAACCGGATGGATTATTCCTGATCTCCCTGAATAAAAAATACAAACCTATCGCAATTCAGGAATCGGACTCTTTTAAAATATTCGGCAGAGTTGTCGGCAAGTGTGATGCTTCCGACATCCCCGGTTTTCAATAATCGTAATACAGTCCGTGCCATTCAAACTGGCCGTTGAAACAATAATAAAGTTAAAGGAAGTGATTGGATGGCAATCAGCAACATCCTGAAAGATATTCGTGTGGAGCGAAATCTAATTCAAGAAGACCTTGCAGAAGCAACCGGCTCCTACCAGCCTAAGATGAAAGAATTTTCCGGTGCAACTCCCGTCTCTGTTGAACAGGAATTTTATATCAATATGCTTTACTCCAACCTTTGTGCAATCGTTAAGAACGATGCTGATGAGAAAATAGCTGCATCTTCCAGACCAGATAATGAATATCAGTATCAGGCAAACCGCTCCTATATTATTGGCCGATTAAAATACCTGGTTATCAGGTTACTTTGCTGAGAGTTTCAACGCAGTGTAATATATGATCTCTTTCGCTCCGCTTCCAGACATCGGTCTCAAATATAGCCAGGCCGGAAGTTTTCGCGCAAAAAGAAGAAGGATAATATACGAACCCATTTCAATCATAAAAAAATCATCAGTATAAGGATCTTCCTTATCTTACATATGCAATATTCATGAAAGGCGGTGAGTCCCGGGCCTGTCTGTCAGAAGTCATAATACTGTTTGCACGAACATTCCCGCAAGTCAAAAGAATGTTCAAAGCTGGCGCATTATGCATCTTTTAATACTTGCCGGTATGGCATCATCTATTTTCAGTCTACCACTGCGCCCATAACACAAAAAACAGCCAACTGAACTCTGGGAAATTCAAGTGCATACGCTATAATAAAATTTCAAACCGCAATTTCAAAATTTGTCATACTGTCGGATTGCTTAAGTTGACCGCATTTGTGTCTGACCCCCAGTGCCACTTACAGAGTGCACTACTGTTACAAAATCTCGCATCTAATGATTCTGCAAGTACTTATTTAGCCGGATATTTTTCAGCATTTTTAACGAGTTTATTCATAATCATCTGAGTCATATCTATACCGTAAGCATTGGCCAGATCAATACTATATATCAGAACATCTGCTAGCTCCTCTTTTATACGTTCCATCATTTCAGGAGACGGCTCAGTCTTCTTATTCGTCCACTGGAAGATTTCTAACAGTTCCGATGCTTCTATATTAATGCTTACAATCAAGTCTTTTGCATTGTGATACGATTTCCACTTCCGATCTTTGTTAAACAGATCAATAAATTCACGAATTTGACAAAGAGGTAAATTATCATCTGATAATGCTGTTGCATCTGAAAGTTTCATTAAAAGTTCTTTCAACACCTCTTCTTTTTCTTTTCCATCAATGTCTATCACAATGTCTGCGATGGCAAGAAGTCCTTCCAGATCTCCTTCAGCACGATGTGTAGAATCAAATACTTCAGCTCCACGAATAGAGATATGTTGCTGAAGAGTATCGTCATTAGCATGAAGAACAACTTCGTAAACAGGTGCAGGCCAACATATCATTTTTATAGCATTTAAAAAATTAATATGGCGAATTCCATCAATTACAAAAGGTAATTCCTTCTTGCGTCCAATATGTTTCACTGTTTGAGATGCAAATTCAACCCAACCATTTTCGATATAGGCTACTCCAAGATCCTGCAATTGTTCTCTTGTTGGCGTTGTAATGCCTTGTTTTTTCAACTCAGCTTTCAAGAAATCACTTACTGAACCGTGTATACCACCAATTTCATTTGCTATCATTTTACCAATAGTTGTTTTGCCGCTTCCAATTTTTCCAGAAATACAATATACTGGTGCCTGCATCATCTTTGAAGCAACTGAAGGTTCCTCGTCTCCTATAACATCCTCCGACGCTAGCTCTTTATCATCCTGATTGGGCTGATATAGTTCCAACCAAGCCTGGCGATTCTTAAATTTGATTACAAACGGGTCGAACCCCAACAGATGCGTTATTGGAATCAAAGTAGCATATCTGCTTTTTGATTTTCTTTCCCACCAATCATCTTCTATACACAGACGATCATTAAAATCATTTTTTATTTGTTCTACTTCAGCAGGAGACATTATCTCCTTTGAAATCACCTTGCCAGCCTCAAAAACAGATTCAAAACCTCCTCCAGACCGTTTAATGATTATAATATCACCAGGAAATACTCTCTTCCACGGTACAATTTTATTCTGTGAAAATCGAGATTCAATGGTCTTTTCCCCTTTCATAATCTTTGTTATATAAGGTTCAACCATGACAGCCACATGAATATGGCTGTCACGAAGAACTTCAATTTTTGAGATCCAGTACTGGTCTCCAGATGCTTTAATTCGATCAGTTAATTGTGTCAGAATCATTTCTTTATCAATCATATTGCAATCCTCCATGATGAACCATATTCCTCTGCTTCAAGACGTATTACATCTAGAAGCTTTCCCTGAATTTTCTCAAGCTGCTCCAGTTCTTCCTTATTAGGAATTCTATAGCCATTTTCCACAATAACTTCAAAGATATCTCTATCAATATTACGCAGGATCATTTTTAAAACCGCCATATTATTACACCAGAATACGCGGTTGCCACTGGTCCAAACATTGATAGTTTTCTTCCCACCAAAGCTTCTTTTCACAGATGGATAAATATCATCATTGAAAATACGTTCTAACTCAATGTTATAATTATCAATCTTGCTTTCACATGTTCTGTATTTGATACGGATGTTATTTACACATGCTTCATCCCATTCAGGTTCTATAATACTGACATCATGTGTACATGTGGTAATAACATTATACACCTTTTCAACAATAAGGAGGTCACCGATTCTCCAATTTTCAGGATTACAGTAAATTCCATTTGTCTTTAAAACATTCTGTTCATATGGCGGAGTATGATAAGTTACTACGCCAGTGAAATAATGCTTTTTAACAAAGCCATAATCCTTCTTGATCATCTCCAACAGTGAGTAGGTTTCACTCTCTGTCTTTGCCCTGGTAAACTTTGGCGGCATAATACACATAATCTGAGTATCCAGGGCACTCATAATAGCAGCTCTATCAAAGAAGAGCTGGTAGTAGTTTAAGTACCATGGCGGATCCATCACAACAATATCTGCATGAATTGAAAGAAGCTCTGTACAGGAACCATTTAAATTACAGTTAATACATAATGCACGATTTGGGTCAATTCCGATAGAGTGCTTGTCCGCATTAATATCCACCAGTACCAGTTTTGCATGTAAAAAAGACTTATTATAGCAATATCTAAATAATGTTGGAGCTCCGAGGAAAACAATCACTGCATTTTTCTTTTTTATGATTTTTTTAACGGCATTAGCCATATACTCAAGTCCCTGACGGCTAAATCGCCAGTCATAATCCAGAATATGAGGAACTGGAAGTACATCTGGCATATCTTCAAAACCGTGAATATTCGTGTTTGATGCCGATGCCATTATTCTAATATATTTAGATTTTCTAATCTTGTTTGATCTATACAGTCTCTTAATAGATTTCTGAAGGTCGATTGGATGAATACCACGATTATTCTTCATAATCATATAAAAGTCATCATAATCATCCATTAAAGCTAATACTGTCTCATCCATCTGACTCATAAACTGTAAAATGCTATCAACTACCATGGTAATCTCCTTTCTTACTTCATTTTAATTAGGCGTTTGCGAAACGCCACAAGCCGCATAAATACGGCATTTTTTGTTACCTAAAAACAAATAACTCCTCACCGGATATGGTATAATAGAGTTGCCAAAAACTAAAATCCACTATCCAAGAAAGGAGTTATTCTGATACCTATGATACCATATAAACAGCTTTCTTTGGCAGATATTTTTTCAGATTGCCAGGAAAAATTTGAAAATGACAAACCTGCGTTTCTTTCTCTATTGGAAACCCATATCGATATTGATGAGTTTATTCCGCTTTCTTTCAGAAATCATTTCTATGCATCGACGGGCAGAACCCGTAAATACCCTTTGCAAGCTTTTCTGTGGGCTTTGATTATACAACGTATTTTCTCTATCCCTACAGATCAGCTTCTCTTGACTTTTCTCGCTTATTCAAAACCGCTTCGTGAGTTCTGCGGCTTTACCAAAGTCCCTGACGCTTCCAAAATCACACGTTTCAAACAGGACTTTTTAGCTGACTTACAGTTCATATTCGATAAGCTTGTTGATGTTACCGAACCTATCTGCCAGGCAATTGACTCTGCGAAAGCAGATATAACCATCTTTGATTCTTCCGGTATTGAAGCATTTGTTACCGAAAATAATCCGAAGTATGCGAACAGGATCATCAAACAGCTTAAGGCGTATGCGAAAGCTTATGGCTTTGATAAATCTTATGATCCCTACAAGGCTGCCTATGGCTCCATGCCTTCCCATGCCTCTGCTAATCCTGAGATTAAACAGCTATATATCAATGGGCATTTTTGCTATGTCTTCAAATTTGGCATTGTCACCAACGGGCTGGGCATTATCCGACATATCTCTTTTTATAACAAAAAATTTATGCTGTCTCATCCGGATATCGTTGTCGAAAAGAAATCCGATTTTCCTGACGAAGATAAATGTGTTCATGATTCAAAGCTTTTGATTCCAACACTAAAAGACTTCTTTTCCAAACATCCGCTAATTAATCCGAAAACCTTCCTCGGAGATGCGGCTTTTGATACCGTTGAGCTTTATAAGAACCTCCTTACCGGTGACACCTTCGGTGATGATAACCATTTCTCGAAAGCTTATATCCCTCTGAATGCAAGATCGGGTCTTGAAAATAAGGATTATTCCATTAATGAAAATGGTGTTCCCTGTTGCCCTCACGCCCCTTCTCTGCCTATGAAACCCGAGGGCAGTAAATCAAACTTACGAAGCGGTATACCAACTTTCAAGTTTGTCTGTCCAAAAATGAAATGGGTCTATGACAAAACGACTCGAAAAGCACATCGCCAATGTTTTTGTGAAAACCCGTGTACTTTCTTCAAATGCGGTCGCATGGTATACATATATCCTGAAAAGAACCTTCGTGCTTATCCCGGGACAATCCGTGAAACCGAAGAATGGGATGATACCTATAAAATCAGGACTGTAGTGGAAAGAGATATCAACCATATCAAGGATAATCTGTGTCTTGCAGGGCGCCGGACTCAAAATGAAAAGACTCTGTATGCAGATCTGATTCTTGCCGGTATCACACAACTCATTACTGTTGTTCTTGCAGACAAAATCAACCATCATGAATACATTCGAAGCATAAAGCCTCTCATAGCATAGGACTTACCAACTCCATAAAGCCAGGGGCTTATTAGAGTGCGCCTAAAACTGGCAGATATCCACTTTTTTATCTTAGAATTCGTGCTCTGCACGAATTCTTCCCCGTTTAAGTTCAAGAGTGCGAACGAGCATCGCGAGTTTCGCAATTACCTATTCATTTTAATATGTGTTGTCTGAAATTCTACCAGCAAGCTGTTCTTTAGAATAACGTTTTGAAAGCTCAACTTTCCATGCTTTAATAGCACGAGTCTGATTTTCAAGTGCCATGCTGTAGCGATCATTTAATCTTGAACCAGTTGGTGTGAAAATAAAAATTTTAAGAGGGACAGTCCTCAATGGCAGGATTGGATGAATCTTTTGCAAACGATCTACGAATTTCCCCATCTTCTCTTCAATACCATCATAGTTATCAGAGGTTAATGTTACATATCCGTATATATCCAATCCCATATCAACATATCTTTCAAACCGTTCAAATTGTTTTTCGTACATGTTTTCCGGAAGCTTACTATTAAAAGCGAATGAATGAGCATCGAAACCTTTAAAGCAACCGACTTTACCAAAATTTCTGTATGACGCCATGTAACTTAATTCTTCCTTAGAAAGGTACTCAAAAGCATAATCAGTGGTCAATGTGTCATCAGTCCACAGATATACTTTATTTTGGAGTTCATTCCTTTCGAGAGCCTTCATTGTATCTAAGGTCCATTCTGGTGCTAATTCCGGATTTCCTCCTGACAAATCTATCACTCTAATGTCAGTATCTGATTTCTTATACAACTCGACCATCTGTTCAGCTGTAAGCCATTTTGCATTAACCATTTTCCCACGCTTCAACTCATCTGGTACAAAGCAATACCAGCAATGAGCATTACATGATGCAATCTGAAACACCTGTGCCTCAAGCACATCAGTATAAGGAATTTCCAGTGCTTTACATACCGGATCATTTGGTAACGGATCCTGTACCCATTTATCAACATTACGTCTAAAATGATGGATACGTCCAAAGCCATCACAGTTAGAAGGAACAGACATGTCTGTTTCCTGTTCGCTTCCAGCAATTCTTGACAGTAAGAACTGTCTTGTTTCAGGTTTGTAAATTGATGTACGACAATTATTAAAGTTCTCTTTAAACTTAATATTTTCCATATCTGCTCACCTTTCCTTCCTATTTATTCTGTGATAATATAATAACAGAATCCTTTTGCCCATAGTTTTAAGCAACATCAATCACATTTTGTCGCAATTGGCAGCATATCCTCGATGCTCTTTTCCCGGTTCACTGCGATCTTTTCGATTCTTTGTTTGTCCATGATAGTTTTCCTCCCTTTTTTCTCATATCAATTTATTACCACATGGACACAGAAATTGTAAGAGATGATTAGAGGGATTTTTTATTATTTAAGCAGTTACAAATTCCACTAAATTCCACTATTTTTATGATGATTTTGACACATTTTTATGTTTATATGGTATACTTTACATGAAACCGTTGTTTACCCTATGGAGAATTAGTCATGAAAATCACGAAAGAACTGCTTCTTTCCATTATTCTGAAATATTTCAATGAAAAGAAAGAAATGTCATTTTATGAGTTAGAAAAGAAAACCGGAAAAGATATAAAATCACTGCAAGCATGGTCTATTCAAAAGAATCAACGTGTGCAAACCAGAAACTTTAATACTGTGATTAATGCTTTACAGAACGAAATCTCCTTACATTTCAATGATTTTTCCGAATATGCACTGTCCGTATTGGAAAATAATGGTATTATCAGGGAATATGTACAGGAAATATTTGATGATAATAAACCATTCAAAACCATGATAGATCAGTTGCTACTACTTGATTTCTCTGAGGAATACTATTTGCAGGATCGAATTGGTACCGAAAATATTATTCAAAAGGCTAAAGTATTACTTTCACCTTTCAGAGATTATTTTCAGGTCAGTGAGCAGGTTATACATGACAATGAAAATGGATTAGAGCCTGCTTATGCTCCTTTGATATATAGCTCTGGATATACATCACAACCAATTCATGGGGTTAGTCAACTTAACTATTTAATTTTGAAATTTCCTAATGCATATCATGTTGGTATCTTATTGTCGAATTATCCTATAGATTATTCAGATACCAGTAAACTCGGCTATTTTTCATATATGATAGATCGCTTAAAGAGTTCAAACAACCTGAGTATGATCCTTTTTGTTACCGATATAGACAAGAAATCAGTATCATTTTCTGTTCAATCGGCATTAATGGAAAAGCACAATCTCTTCTTTGAGTTTATAACACGCAAAACATTGGATCAGATTTCGATTCAGGGATTGCAACTTCAGTAGGAGGATGCCGCAAATTTTGCTCAGATTATTGATTGCCACAAATATGCACAGCTGATTTTCGAGAGGCTAATGTCTTATCTGGCCGTTATTAGTAATGAAATTATCTTTGTTCCTTATCGTGAAAAACTTCATAAGGAACTCGATCGAGCAAAAGATGACGAAACAGCCGAAAAAGCCTTGAACGAAATTCTGGTCTCATATAGTGAACGTACCAATAAACGGAACTTTGAGCATTATGCCAAACACACCTTACTCAAAGATATCTGTCAGTATTCGTATTTATCTAGACACACAATTTATTACGAACGAACACAGGTTGCTCAAGAAGTAGATAAAGTCTTAAATTCGAAGGAAGAAAAACTCCCTCTTGTGGTTGAAGTATGTTCTCCAAACTCACTCACAACACTTAACATTATCGAACGTTGCCAAAAAGTCATTCTGCTTACTGCTTCGCAAAATGCTTACTACGTTATGAATACGCTGGAAGAAAAATCTAAGCATCGTTATCTTCCTGAGAATGTGTCCTTACGCTTATGTCATCTGAATCCGGAATATATGATGCACCAGTATCCTGAAGAGCTTAATGGAAAAGTTAATCTACTTGTCATAGGATATGGTGCTGGAAGTCAGATCAACGATTTGACACGTTTTATCCGGTATGCTTATAACTGGCTGTCAGAAAACGGAATCATGTTCATATCCGTGTATAATAAGGATGCTATCGTTCTAAATAAACATCATATTCATGATCAGCGTTTTGAGATTTCTCCTACATATATCGCTGATTACTGGACCCATACAACCAGTGAGCAGGGCTCTATGCTGAAAAGACTGAAGGCATATTCTCCAGAAAACTTCCTGTCAGCTTTCCTGCCATTTTTCGATCAGGGGAAAATCAGTCTGTCCACGTATCCATATATCTCTGCCCTGATTGATCCCGGTGAATACTCACGAGAGATTTTGGATGAGATTCGTGAAGCTGATAAATTGTATGCAAAAAAAGGCTCTCATGGACAATTAATAAATTTGATTGCCCATAAAAGAAATTATCGAGATATTCCTACCGATCAATCTATGGTGCTAGATCATCTTCAGAGCAAAGGAATTCCTTTTGATTCAATTACGCATATGCTCTCCCCTGATTCAAAGAGCTTGCGTCGGAGTCTTCAGGCAAATAATATTTCAGCAACTAATGCCACTCTTCTCAAGACTGTTATTTTACAGAATAGGAATCGAAAAGAGAACGGACACACATGGATTTATGCCATTCTACCATATGATAAACGGGTGACATTCGATCATACCAAGTTCGAACTTGTTCCTGAGCCATCTGTTGTAAGAAGATTCTATCAGGGAACCATATCTCCGCTTACTGTAATAACAGATTTAAAGAGAAAATCCGACTGCAGGGAACAGATTTATCTACTTAATGTAGATCGCATCAATACCGAATATGTGATAATGGGCGGTGGCTCCAATTCTGCAAGTGTCCGTATCAAAACCAAAGATTTCTTCAGTTATATTATTAATACGGAGAACATTCTAAAAGCTAAAATCATTGAATAATAGAATAAAAACGCACGGCACCCATCTGAAACTCTTCAGACAGTTGCTGTGCTCTATTATATCGTAAGCGCTTAATTATTGGATAGCTAGACATTCGTCACTTATCCAAAAAGTGCTTGCAAAAAACACTTTATCACTCATAATGATAGTAAATAGATTTTTACTTCATTTTTTGATAGGAAGCAGAAATCCTTACAACTGGAGGTTTCATTTTGAGTCATAAACGTACTCCGGGGCGGTTCCTGGATGAATGGATGGAACTAGTAACGGAATGCAGACAGAGTGGACTGACGGATGCTACATAGTATATCGAACATGGGATTTCTCCCAGTTGTTTTTACAATGCAGTTATGCTGATTGTAGGAACATAACCGTCAACTTCTTCGAAGAATGCTTTTTACCGGAACAGATTTTGAGTCTGGCACAGGCAGTTCAACGAATCCGGCCTGCTGCAGTGCAACTGTTTTGACTTTACAGAGCAAGTAGTAATAGGCGAAAGACCCACAAACACTATGGCTAAGCGCCTGCGCTTCTTTTCAGTGTTTTTAGTAATTGCATCGTTCATTACAATGTCAACATTTCCATAATCCAGTCGTAAACACTTTTTACATAACTATATTCGTCAACTGGAACACTATATGATTCTTTGGATAGTTTATTCTTAATTGCACTCAATCTAAGAATCCATTGTGTCTTAGCTTCTTTGCCTCCTGCAATCCTTGTTTCCTCCGGTCTAACTAACATCTCTTCAAAGAAAGAAGACCATTTTTTTCCATTGGTTACAATCGAAACATAATCCGCTAATGAAACAAAATCCCAGACATTAACATCCTCTGCATCGTCACCGCTATTTAACTGAAGATCATATGCTTTCTCATCGGCCAGTTTCTTTGCCTTGGTATAGGTGTTTTTAGGAAGGCCTTTAACTAGCCAAGATGTACCAAAATATTCCTGAAGACTACCAGATATAATAGTTTTTAATTTGTTCTCAATCTCGCACAACAATTACCATATTCAAACAAAACTGACTCCGTTAGAAAAACGAAATCAGTTTGTTGCTTAAAATTTAATTATTCTACCATAGACCTGTTTTTTTGTGCTGTCTGCACAACTTGGGGCAGTTCAATTCGGGAGAGATTATCACTTTATGCTTTATTCTTATTTGACCTGTAAAGCCTGGTCTATGAGTTTTTCAAGTGTCTTTGCTTGATTTTTTTCAGTGATTGCACCAACGATTGGCTCGCCTACAATGTTGCCGTTCTTGTCGACAACATATGTTGTTGGGTAAGAGAAAATGCCTGATGTGAACTTGCCTGCATCGCTGTTTGAATCAAACCAGATGTTCTTGTATGTTACACCTTTCTTTGAAAGGATATCCTTTGCTTCTGAAATTGCTGTCTTGTCACCGTCAAGTGTAAAAGTGTTGATGCCGACAACCTGACCGCCTTTTTCTGCAAGCTTTTTGTTGAGTGCTTCCAATTCGGAAAGTTCGCCGACACAAGGCTTGCAAGTGCTGAACCAGTAGTTAACAACTGTTACATTGCTGTTTGCGAAAAGTTCACTGCTCTTTACATCGTTGCCGTCAAGGTCCTTGCCGTCAAATGACGGAAAACTTGTTGCGTCACTGCTGTTTAAAACAACGCCGTTACTGTCAGCCGGAACGCTGTCGCCGTTGCCCGGAGCCTTTGCACATTCAGGATATTTCTGTTCCAAGATTGTGAGCTTGCCCTCAATTTCCTTGATTTGTTCTGCACCGGCAACGAGTTTTTTGTATTCCTCATCTGTGAATTGGTCCTTTGCACTTTCGATTGTCTTGAGAAGAAAGTCGCCGTAGTTTGTGCCGTCCTCAATCATTGGGGTTTCCTTGTTTGAAGCCATAAATACTTTTTCCCAAAGGGCTTTGTCTGTTGACAAAATTTCGTTTTCTTTTTTCATAAGCTGATTGTAGAGCTTTAAAGCTTCATCAGCATCACTTGGCTCTGTTGCCATCAAGGTTGAAATGCTTGAATCTGTTGATTGTTTTTCGTCTTTGTTGTCCTTTGATGTTGAGCAAGCAATAAGGCTGATTGCCAACACAGAAACTAATAATACTACTGTTAAGATTTTTGAGAGTTTTGAAAACTTCATAATTATTCCTCCGTTATAATTCCTCTTTTGTTTCTTTTTTGTTTGTTCTGTTTTCGATTTTTGCGTTTTCGTCTACTGTTTTTCCAAGCATGCCAAAGCCGTATTGAAAGCTGACTGCGTCGGTAGGACAGGCACTTATACACTTTCCGCATCGGATACATTCGGTGCTGTTAGGCGTTTTTGTAACATCAACATCCATTTTGCACACCTTTGCACATTTTCCGCACGAAACGCATTTGTGCTCGTCTACCTTCATCCCAAACAGCGAAACCTTGTTGAACAGTGCATAGAATGCACCGAGTGGGCAAATCCATTTGCAGAACGGTCTGTAAAACAGCACGCTCAAAACGACTACCGAAATCAGCACAACAAGTTTCCACGAAAACAGTTTTCCCAATGCCGAACGGATACCTTCGTTGACTGCCGAAAGTGGCAACGCACCCTCAAGCACACCTTGCGGACATATATATTTGCAGAAATATGGGTCGCCCATCCCCAAATCATTTACTATGAGCACCGGTAATAAAACAACTGCCAACAGCAGTACTGCATATTTGATATATGTCAGTGGCTTGAGTTTTTTTGTTGAAAACTTTTTGGTCGGGACTTTGTGCAACAAATCCTGTAACCAACCAAACGGACACAAAAATCCGCAGATAAAGCGTCCGAGCAGAACTCCCAACAAAATGAGAAATCCTGTTATATAATAGGAAAACTTATATTTTGACGAGCCGACTACCGCCTGAAATGAGCCGATTGGGCAAGCACCCGATGCGGCAGGACAGGAATAGCAGTTCAGACCCGGCACACAAACGGCCTTGCCTTTGCCTTGATAAATTTCGCCTTTAAAAAAGTTTGGCAGATGAATATTTGTCAGCAGAGTTGCTCCTGCCTGAATCCATCCTCGGAATTTGGCTAATTGGTTAGATGCCGAATGTTTTTTCTTATTATGGTTTTTATTCTTTGTTTTCTTTTTATCCAATTCCTACACACTCCAAACAAAGCCTGATTGCCTTGCTCAAAACGGTTTCAACTTCGCCACGCATCGCACCGAAGCCGAGCATAATAGCTCCCGAAATAAGCAGTACTGCCTGTGATAAAGCCTTTTTTGCTCTGGTCAATTCAATCACTCCTTTCATTTTCTGGCGTCATTGTAGCACATCGGATATAAAATTTTCGTTAAGAACAGAAATTTAACACAGATTTTATGTTTTTGTGCTATAATCCTGTCTTTGACAGTTGCTAAACAAAAAAATCGCTGTACCTCTTGAATTTACTGGGGTTCGGCGATTTTTTGTGCCGTTTTGGAATATAGTATTTTATTCCCGGCCTTTGCTTTTTTTCTGAATGTTTTTCATTTGCCTTTTGGTGATAAATTTATAATCCGTTCCAAAGCCGCAAACTGTGTGCAATGCATCGGTTAGCTTGTCTCGTGTGTAAAGTGGAATAAAACCCTGTTCTTGTATATCGGCGAAATTCATTGTTCTTAATTTATCCAAGATCGTTTCGCAGCTGAAGGCATTTTTCAGGTCTCTTTCGAGGTAACGATATATCACTAATGCAAGGAAACAGATAAGGAAATGGGCTTTTATGCGTATATCATCTCGAAGAAAAACTGGTCTTGTTTCAAAATCAGTTTTCATTATACGGAAACATTCCTCGATTTCCCAACGACCTTCGCTGACTTTTAAGATATCTTTTGCGTCATCGTCTAAGAGGTCTGTAGTTACTGCATACATCCCATCATATAAGGCTTCCTGTTCGATCTTTTCTGTGTCCAGATAATTGTAGATCTTTGCAGTTTCTCCATCTTCAGTTACTGCGACTTTCCCTATGAATCGAGCAGGATCATTCGGATTTCTACGTTCCTTCTTTATCGTACCAGCGCTCCTTAAATCCCTCGCAATTATGAAACTGCACCTCACTTATTAGATAGTATACCATACTGTCTAACAAATGAGGTGCAGTTCCTCTTTCTTAATACTTATTCAAATCAATATTTCCCATTTTCCATATCTTTTTCCGTCCACTCTACGGATATATTCCTTTTTCTGCAAGGACTCCATAATTCGTTTTACGGTGCTGAGCGATTTTCCGGTCTCAGCAACAAGATCCTTCTGCTTAATTGACGGATTCTTGTAAATCAACTCCAAGAACGCTAGCTCCTCTAAAGTACATTCCAAAGTGTCAAATTGAGACTTTGGAGCTTTTGGAGTGACACTTTGGGAATTATCATCCACATAGTCCACGTGCATATATCTGTTTTTCAGCTCATATTCCGTTCCCAAAATTAAATTGCTGAAGAACATTTCCAAAAACTTTGTTGTGGCATGAACGCTGTTTTGCAGATCGTTATAATTTGCTCTTACCAAGGCGTTGCGGAAATACCAAGAGTTCTTCTCAAAAGCATCGTTGTTTACTTTGAACCCGAATGTTTTCATGTACTTAATTATAAAAACAGCCGTAGCTCTGGTGTTGCCTTCACAGAACGGATGAATCTGCCAGATATCCGAAGCAAACTTGGCAAGATGTTTTACGCAACGCTCCACGGATAAGCCTTCATAAGAATACTGTTTCTCCGTTGCAAAATCATAATCAAGCGTGTCTTTGATACTGTTCCACGCTGCGTAGGTGACGGTATCGCCTTTTAATACCCATTCCTTTTTTGTAATATTATACTGGCGAATCTGACCGGCATGGGTAAACACGCCCTCAAACAGTCTGCGATGAATCGTCAGCCATTCAGCCGGAGAAAACTGAAATGCTTTCTCGCCCAACAGCAAATTCTGCCCGAACGGTACACTTATTCTGAAATCGGCGGTACATTCATTCTGATTTAGCGGTACACGTTTTCTGCTCCAATCGGTACGCTTTTCCTTTATTATTGTGATGTAACTATTATTCATCACAGTGCAAAGGAGGAACTATTATGCACGACTACAATACTATTCTTGGTGTCATAGAACTTCGACTTAGCAAAGTCAGTTATGATACCGTACAAAAACGTTACCGGATTGGTCGAAGTGGAATCACATTGATTATGAAACGTTATAACGAGTCCGGATTATCACTGGATGATCTTCGGCAAATGCCTGCCTCAAAAGTGGTTGATCTTATCTATCCAAAAGCAAACCTCAGACACAAGGATATTCCACTGCCTGATTTTGGAAAAATACATGAACAGATGGTTCAGATGGGGAAACATGCTGATCTAAGTTTTCTATGGATTGATTACAAAAAAGAACATCCTAATGGTTATCAGCTCGCCCAGTTTTATAAGCTGTACCGCGATTTTATGGTAGATACTTACGGTACTTCTAAAACCTCAATGCCCGTGGAACGGATCCCTGGCGAAAAGATGTATATTGACTGGGTAGGCGACCAGCCGGAACTGCTACTGGATACAACTACTGGCGAACTTCGAAAAGTTCATATTTTTACGACTACACTTGGTTTTAGCAGTCTTGTTTATGCAGAGATCTTTCTGGATGAGAAACTTCCACATTTTATTGCCGGCACAGTACATGCACTGTCTTATTATGGGGCAGTTCCTAAATATCTTGTCCCGGACAATCTGAGAACAGCTGTTACCAGGCATAGTAAAGATGAACTTGTGTTGCAGTCAGCTTTTTCAGATCTGGAAACTTTTTATGATACGATCATTCTGCCGCCACCACCAAGGAAACCGAAAGGCAAACCAACAGTTGAAAATCATGTGCGTTTCTTGGAGACGCATCTGGTAGAAGAATTAAAGAAAGATACTTATACCTCTCTGGAAGCTCTGAATGCTGCGGTCAAAAAGATCGTAGCGGACATCAACCAGCGTCCTTTCCAGAAAAAATCTGACATTCGAAAATCCCGCATGAATGGATTCGAAAAGTACGACAAACCGCGTATGAACCAGCTTCCAGGCGAAAGTTATACACTTTGTGATTATAAATACTTTCTTAAAGTTCCAGATAATTACCACCTTGAGTATGATGCCCACTACTACTCTGTATTGTATACCTATAAAGGGAAGCCTGCAATTCTTAAGGCTACAATGACGGAGATACGGATCTGTGATGAGTATAACCGGCTGATCTGCCGCCATCCAAGATCTTACCGTGATTTTCCTCTTTACATTACAGATGACAATCATATGCCTCCAGAACACCTGTATTATAAAGAAGTGAATGCACATGACGGAGCTTATTACAGACGGTGGGCATCTGTTTATGGAGAGGCTATGGTAACTCTTATTGACAGGATACTCCGCAGTCCCAAACATGAGGAACAGGCATACAACAGCTGTGCCGGTGTACTCCATTCCTGTAAGGATGTTCCACACAGACTGGTTCAGAAGGCTGCTGAGAAATGCGTAGAAGCCAATGCCTGCAAGTATTCTTATTTCAAGAAAGCACTTGGCATGGTCCGGAACAATCATTCCAACAGCGGTATGAACGGAACCGGAAAACTTCCTTCCCATACAAATATCCGCGGAAAGGAGGCATACAAATGAGTTCATCCCATGACATTACATTAACGCCTCAGGAACAGGCTCTGATCATGCGTCTGAAGAGTTTCCGTGTTCCAGAAATGGCACATATCCTGGAAGAACAGTTGAAAGATCCCAATGCAGATCTGAACACTTTTATGGAACGCATGACAGCAATGGTTGATGCAGAGTGGCAGGCACGGGCAGATAAACGTTTTAATCGTCTAATGAAAGAAGCGCATCTGCGATACCCGGCGGCAGATCTTGACGAAACCATTTACCGTCCGGAACGTCAGCTTGACACCCAGACAATAGAACGGCTGAGCACCTGCCATTGGATAGAGGAAGGAAAAAATCTCATTGTAACAGGCTCTTCTGCCAGCGGAAAAACTTATCTTATCAATGCTTTTTGCGTAACTGCAATGAAGCAGTCTAAAAGTGTAAAGTATATAAAGGCAAACACCCTTATGAGTGAAATGGAACAGGCACGCATCAAATCCACAAATTTGGATTACCTGAATAAACTGACCAAACTGGATCTGCTTGTGATCGATGATTTCGGTCTTATGGATCTCGCCCTTGATAAATGTCGGGATCTCTTTGAAGTCCTTGATACCAGGGATGGAAGAAAATCAACTGTAGTTATCTCACAATTTCCAGTCAGTACATGGTTTGATATGTTTGCCGATAACACCTACGCTGATGCATGCCTTACACGTATCACAGATAAACATCATACATATCGTTTGGAGATGAACGGTATAAATATGCGTGAAACGGAATGATATCATCTAGCGGTACTTCGTACCGTTAAAAATGGAATGGCCGTTCCGCAGTAGCGGAACTGGCATTCCGTTTAAGCATAATTTGCAAAATATTAGGCCGCTTTCAGCGGCCATATCATTTTTCAACTGCTTTCTTAGACTTCCGGATATGTTCGAGTAAAGACTTAGACCATGGAAGAAATTCCGTTAAAAAGTCAGTGTTTTTATCCTCTGCATGCTTTGGGATTTCTGTCAGCAGATATTCAAAATAATCAAAAGGCTTCAGATTATTCGCTTTTGCTGTTTCTGCGATACTATAGATGATTGCTGAACTTGTTGCTTCGTTGATCGTATCAATCATCTCCCAGTTCTTCTTTACAATACAGAAACCTCGGATTGCACGTTCACTGGCGTTATTATCGATTGGAAGATCACCATCGTCCAGAAACACTCTAAGATACCGTTTCTGATTTAAAGCGTAGGTAAAAGTTTCCCTTGTTTTTCCGCTTTTTGGAGCTTTAGTCTCATTTTGTTTTAGGTACGCAAAGAAAGCATCCACTAGTGGTTTCACCACCAGTTGACGCTGGGCAAGCCTTTCTTCTGATGAAAGACCTGCTAGTTTTCCTTCTTCCCGGTAAATGGCTTGTATCTGTTTTATAAACAGATGCAGGATAGATTCTTTCTGATGCGCTTTCGGGATGACTTCTAACGCATCATAGAAGCGACGTCTGCAGTGTGCCTTATTCGAGTACTTGGATAAGGCACACTGCAGAAGATATCTGACAGATGCCATCCCTAAGGGAAAGGCTCTGGATTATACCCAGCCATCCGTACAGGGAATGCTGTACATTAACCAGCTCTTCCATCTGGAAGATGTGATCAGATCAAAGTATTCTTCCTTCGATGCTATCAAAAAGGCGCGTCTTGAAAAAGAAAAGCCGGTAGTAGAAGGCTTTTTGTCGTGGCTTGATCAGCAGAGCCCTACCCGTGGAAGCAGAATGGATAAAGCTGTCACCTACATTCAGAACTGCCGATCCTATCTTTCCACCTATCTGGAAGATGGCCGCTGCAGTTTTTCTAATAATCTCAGCGAAAATGCGATCCGCCCGTTTACAGTAGGCCGTAAAAATTGGCTGTTCTGCGATACACCAAACGGAGCCCAGGCCAGTGCCATCGTGTACACAATAGTAGAAATGGCAAAAGCCAATGGAGTAAACGTCTATCAATATCTTACCTATCTGCTGGAAAAACTGCCTGATGATAGGATGAGTGATGATGAATTAGAACTTCTGGCGCCATGGAACGAAACCGTCAAAGCTGAAATCAAACGTCGTGCAAACGAATCAAATCAATCATATGTGAATTGTCAAGGTGCTCCGGCTACTGAAAAGTAGTCGGGGATTTTTTCTATCATACCTAAAAATTAAGCGGTTACTTTTCAAAAGCAGCAAAAATTTCCCTAAGTAGCAAATCGCACTCTTCCCATTCATCTAAAACAAGTTGATCCTGACTTCTTTTAACCTTCAATTTAAACTGTTTCAACACTTCTGATTTAGAAACTATTTCACCTTGATATGCATCTACTTTATCAATATAGGATTTCCAACGAACAGGCTCGTATTCTCCACTTTTTTTCAGAATATCCTTACCAAGAAACATTTCTATTGAGCAAGCACGACCATTAATATTGTCTATTGAACTTCCTCCCGGTCCAATAGTTGGATAATGGAGACACATTTCTAAATCTGGCAAGTGCATAATTCTTACATTTGATGGAATTGGAATATTTTTTAAAACTTTTATTTCACTTAAACCAGCTGAATCATTATCATATAATGCAATAATTCTATTCCTGATTCCAGCAGCAATAAATGCTTTTAAATAATGCGTTAAGTAATTTGTACTTCCCTGCACAACATAAGTTGAAAAATCAATAAAAGAATAAAACTTTACCATGTGAGGATACAACAATTTCATTGCTTCAGATATAACTCTTGCATCTGTACTACCTTCTGTAAGTATAACTGTCTTAGATACTAAATACTCTTTTTCCTCTGGAACCTCATCACACCATCCACCCTCAAATAGATTTGTATAATCAAGAGTAATTATGTCTTCCGATTTAAATGCTTCTAAAATAATACGAAATACATCCCACGGTGATCCTATTTCTTCATCTAAATAATAGAAATCAATGCCAAAATATGTATCATCCTTACAATGTGGTAATGAGTCTAATACTATTTTCTCGCACAGAGAATTGTTCTCTCCCCTGCATTTCTCTAATGATATATAATCACCATTCTCATAAATATCGGACGCTAATATTGAAGAATACTTTTTTACTGCTCGGGCCCAATTTTCAAAGGTATACTTTCTTTCAATATTGTCACTATCGACTTCATCATCAAAATCTTCTTCTAAGTAGTCTAAATAATTCTTCTTATGGTATTCAAATAAACTTTTTGCCTTTAGAGTTGTATGTCCCATTACATCTAAACACATTTTTGCATTATTAACAGTCGTAGTAAAATATCGTCTAGTAATACTTTCATCTAGTTCTTTGTCAAATACTTCTTCTATCGTCAAATCATCTTGACTAAAAATTGATAATAAATCACCAAAAGTATTTTTGCGTGATAAAAATTCATAACTTCCAATACATAGTCCAACAATCTCTCCCATGTTACCTCCTTGTCAGCGTTTTCTTCTTTGATTAAGTGTTACTATATATTACTAATTCAGTACCATGGACCAGTATGAAGCATCCCCCAAGAATTGAACTAGTATGTTTACTATGATTACATTATTACTGCAAGCTGAAATCTACCGAATCAAAATAACTTATATCCATGGGTCATCAACTTTATATAACTGTTATTTCCCCAAGATGTACTGGTTCTTTTAGTTTAATTCTTTCATATCTCACCCTACTTTTCATTTCCCGTATTTCCGAGAACACATCACTTAATATTAATTGCCTCTTAGATGAATTATTTTCAAATAAATAAGCAAGCATAAAAATTGGAATGACATGCCGATTTGTTCCATTATCATGATACTGTATCCTTTTATCAACAAAAAGATATAAGGTATCAACGTCTCCTTCCCTTGTAAAGTCAATCTGATTATCAAATAGCTCATTTAGTCTATTAA
>NZ_JAMOYY010000012.1:0-105492 GCF_023669475.1 Blautia sp. MB18-30
TTATATAATGCTTATAGAAAAAAGATACAAAATAATTTAAAAAAAACAAATAAAATTATTTAAATTTTCAGGAGGAATTATCATGTCAAAAGAATTTCCAATCACAATCAGTTCCTGGACAATGGGAGATCAGTGCAAATTTGAGGACCGTGTAAAAGCTGCCAAAGAGGCTGGCTATGAGGGAATCGGCCTGAGAGCAGAAACCTACGTAGATGCCCTGAATGAGGGACTTTTCGACGAGGATATCCTGGCAATCCTGGATAAATATGACATGAAGGTAACAGAGGTTGAGTACATCGTGCAGTGGGCAGAGGAGCATCGTTCCTATGAGCAGAAATACAAAGAACAGCTCTGCTTCCATATGTGTGAATTATTTAACGTAAAACAGATCAACTGCGGACTGATGGAGAACTATTCCGTAGAGTACACAGCACAGAAGCTTCGTGAGCTTTGCCACAGAGCAGGCAAATACATCATCGGTGTTGAGCCAATGCCATACAGCGGAATCCCGGATGTGAAAAAGGGCTGGGCTGTTGTAAAAGCTGCTGACTGCGAGAATGCGAAACTGATCCTTGATACATGGCACTGGGTAAGAGCAAACCAGCCAATCGAGCTTTCCGTACTTGAGGGAATCCCGGCAGACAAGATCGTATCCATCCAGATCAACGATGTATGGGAAAGACCATATGCAACAACGATCTTAAGAGATGAGTCCATGCATGACCGTCTTGCTCCTGGAACAGGAATCGGAACAACAGTACCGTTCGTAAAAATGATCAAAGAAAAAGGCATCAGACCAAATGCCATCGGCGTAGAGGTTATCAGCGATGCAAACCTTGAAAAAGGTATCGAGTATGCTGCAAAACATACATATGAGAACACAAAGAAGGTACTGGAAGAGGCTTGGCCGGAAGTACTGTAATTAATACAAGAAACTAATATTTCAGACGGGCCCCTGTTTCCGACGTCATACCGGTGACAGGGCGTTACCGTGAAAGAAACAAAAAGATTGTTTCAAAGAAAAGGAGAACGCATATGAAATTCAATGCGATGTTTCAGCCGATCGAGATCGGTCCTATGACAGTAAAGAATCGTTTTGTTGTTCCGCCAATGGGAAATAACTTTGCAAACACAGACGGAACAATGAGTGAGCAGTCCGCTGCATATTACAGAGAAAGAGCAAAAGGCGGATTTGGTCTGATCACTATCGAGGCTACTGTAGTTCACAAGGGCGCAAAGGGCGGCCCGCGTAAACCATGTCTTTATGACGACTCTACGATCGAGAGCTTCCGCAAGGTTATCGACGGATGTCATGCAGAAGGAGCAAAGGTGTCCATCCAGCTTCAGAACGCAGGTCCGGAAGGAAATGCAAAGAACGCAGGAGCACCGATCACAGCAGCAACCAGTATCCCGTCAGTGTGCGGCCGTGATATTCCGAAGCAGCTTACAACTGAGGAAGTTTACGAGCTGATCAAAGGCTACGGTGAGGCTGCAAGAAGAGCAATGGAAGCAGGAGCAGATGCTGTTGAGATCCATATGGCACACGGTTATCTGGTAAGTACCTTCCTTTCTCCGAGAACAAACAAGAGAGTGGATGAGTTTGGCGGATGCTTTGAGAACCGTATGCGTTTCTCCCGTCTGATTATCGAGGAAGTTAAAAAAGCAACACAGGGAAAAATTGCAGTTCTTGCAAGAATCAACTGTGCAGATGAGGTTCCGGGCGGACTTGATATCCACGACAGTGCAGCGATCGCAGCATATCTGGAAAGTTGCGGACTGGACGGACTCCATGTATCCCGTGCCGTTCATATCAAGGATGAGTTTATGTGGGCACCGACTGTTATCCACGGTGGATTCTCTGCAGCAGAGGTTGAGGAGATCAAACGTGCGGTAAATATTCCGGTGATCACAGTTGGACGTTATACAGAGCCACAGTTCGCAGAGCTGATGGTAAAAGAAGGAAGAGCAGATCTTGTAGCATTCGGACGTCAGAGCCTTGCAGATCCGGCTATGCCGAAGAAAGCACAGGAAGAGCGTCTTGAGGATATGACTCCTTGTATCGCCTGTCTTCAGGGCTGTGTTGCAAACATGTATGCAGGAAATCCGGTATGCTGTCTGACAAACCCATTCCTGGGTCATGAGGCAGAGCCGCTTGAGAAAGCGGAAGAGCCGAAGAAGGTTATGGTTATCGGTGGCGGTGTTGCAGGACTTTCCGCTGCATTTATCGCAAAAGAGAGAGGACATGAGGTAACGCTTTATGAGGCAGGAGATGTTCTCGGCGGAAACATGAGACTTGCTGCATATCCGCCGGGAAAAGGTGACATCACAAACATGATCCGCAGCTACATCCATCGCTGCCAGAAGGATGGCGTTAAGATCGTGATGAACTGTGAGGTAACTCCGGAGCTTATCAAAGAAGAGAAGCCGGACAGCGTGATCATTGCCACCGGTTCCAAGACTCTGATCCTTCCGATTGAGGGAATCGACAATCCGGCTATCATCCACGGCTCTGACCTTCTGGATGGCAAGAGAGCAGCAGGCAAAAAGGTTCTCGTTGTCGGCGGTGGAATGGTTGGATGCGAGACAGCTGCATTTTTAGGCGAGCAGGAGCATGATGTAACTGTTATCGAGTTCCGTGATACCGTAGGTGCAGACGTGATCCACGAGCACAGAGTATATCTGATGAAGGATTTCGAGGACTACGGAATCAAGGAGATCACCGGAGCAAAGGTATGCAAATTCTATGAAGACGGTGTAGAATATGAGACCGCTGACGGAGTACGTCACGAGTCAAGAGGATATGATTCTGTGATCCTTTCCATGGGATTCCGCAACTACAATCCTCTGGAAGAGAAGATCAAAGACCTTGTACCTGAGACACATGTGATCGGAGATGCTATCCGTGCAAGACGTGCACTGGATGCAACAAAAGAGGCTTATGAGGTAGCTTCCAGGATCTGATCTGCCAATCTATCCAATAAACCGGACAGTACAAAAATTAAAAAGATGACCTGTCAGACACTGGAGAAAATATATCCGGTGTCTGACAGGGGAAAATGCAGGAGGTAAAAAGAAATGGAACAGAGAATTAAAGGAACAACTGGTTTACTTGCACTGATCGGAAGCCCTGTAGGACATTCCGGATCCCCGGCTATGTACAACTTCAGCTTCCAGTACCATAACCTGGACTATGCTTACATGGCATTTGATATCAAAGAGGATCAGGTTCCGGCAGCTCTTGATGCAATGCGTCTGTTCAAAATGAGAGGCTGCAATGTGACCATGCCTTGCAAGAACAAAGTAGCTCAGTGTGTAGACGAGCTTTCACCGGCAGCAAAGATCATCGGCGCTGTAAACACCATCGTAAATGAGGATGGAAAACTTGTTGGACATATCACAGACGGTATCGGATTTGTCCGCAACCTGAAAGAGCACGGTGTTGATGTAAAGGGCAAAAAGATGGTAGTCCTCGGAGCAGGCGGTGCAGCTACAGCCCTTACTGTACAGTGTGCCCTTGACGGAGCTGCATCCATCGCGATCTTCAACCCTGACGATCCATTCCTTGACAGAGCAAAAGGAACTGCTGAGAAGCTTGCAAAAGAAGTACCGGACTGCAAAGTAAGCGTATATTGCCTTGACGACCAGGACAAACTGAGAGAAGAGATCGCAAACGCAGATATCCTCGCGAACGGAACACTTGCAGGAATGAAACCACATGATGACATCACACTAGTTGATAAATCCATGTTCCATAAGGATCTTGTTGTTGCTGACTGCGTATACAATCCGGCCGAGACAAAGATGGTAAAAGAAGCAAAAGAAGCAGGCGTGAAGCTTGCGGTAGGCGGAAAAGGAATGCTTCTGTGGCAGGGTGCAGCATCTTACAAGCTTTACACAGGTCTTGAGATGCCGACAGATGAGTACCAGAAATTTCAGGCTGAGAACGAAGGGAAATAAGAAAAATGAGCCAGACAGGTAAGAAAAATTTAGTGATTACTTCTATCGCGCTGTATTTTACATATTTCATCCATGGAATCGGAGCTTCCATCATGGGTCAGTACAAGCCGGAGCTTGCGGCTCACTGGGGAGCAAAGGCTTTAAGTGATGGAACTATGGATGTCAGCATGGTAGTATCTGTAATTGCCGCACTTGGACTTGGAAGACTGATCTCTCTTCCGTTTTCCGGTCCCCTGTCCGACAAATTCGGACGCAGATTAAGCGGAATCATCGGCGTAATCTGTTATGCAGCATACTTTATGGGAATCGCATTTGCTCCGTCTATGGGAGTTGCCTACGCCTTTGCCATTGTAGGCGGTATCGCAAACTCCTTCCTGGACACCTGCGTAAGCCCGACATGTATGGAGATTTATGTAAACAATCCTTCTGTAGCGAACCTGTTTACAAAATTCTCCATGTGTATCAGCCAGTTTCTGCTTCCTTTCCTCATCGGATTTGTAGCAGCGGCGAATATGTCCTACAGAACCATTTTTATTGTTGCAGGTGCTGCGATCTTTATCGATGGAATCCTGATTCTGTTCCTGCCATTCCCGGAGAGAAATACAGCAGGTACAGTAAAGAAAGAAAAAGCAAAATTAAAGATCACTCCTGCAGCTCTTGCAGCAATCCTCATCGGATTTACAAGCTCTTCTACATTCATGCTGTGGCTGAACTGTAACCAGGAGCTCGGAAAGCTTTATAACTTAAGTGATCCTTCCAAAATCCAGTCATTCTATGCAGTAGGAACCTTTGCAGCAATCCTGTGTTCCTCTGTATTTATCAAAAAAGGACTGAAGGAGATCAATATCCTGATCATTTATCCACTGATCTCTTTCATCATGCTGGGACTTTGCTACTTTATCCAGAATCCGACAATCTGTCTTATCGGTGGATTTGTGATCGGTTTTGCAGGCGCAGGCGGTGTGCTTCAGCTGGCTGTTTCCACAACTGCGGAGTTCTTCCCGGAAAACAAGGGAACTGCAACATCCATGGTCATGATCGCATCCAGCGTTGCGAACTACACCATTCTGACACTGGCCGGCTACATTACAAAGACTGCCGGAACCAGTGCTCCGAGAATGATCCTGCTTCTCAATATGGCAGTGACATTCATAGGAATCCTTCTTGCACTGTTCGTTAAGATGAACCGTGGAAAAGAGGCTTGACTGAATCAAGGAAATCCCTTGGGATGAATATCCGTTTGACTACAGTAAAAAAAGTGAATCATTGTATGGATACAGACAAAGATGACTGAATCTGTGCAAAACAAAGTTCCAATTCGGGAACAATTCCCGGATTGGACTTTACCGTTTCTGAAAATGTTTGTTAATTAACAAACTTACAAAATAAAAGATACTATATATGTATTATCAAAAAAACGACAAAGGAGAATCGTTATGGCACGTGCAGCAAGACAGCGAAGAGAAAACGAACTGCCCTACATTCCGTTTGGGCCATTTCAGATTCGTTTTCCGTTTATTCACTATAAAATTGAGTCCGTAGAGTTTATCCAGGGCCTGATCCTCGGGGTTACGGCACTGGCGGCGGTTCCTTATCTGGAACAATATCTGGGATTGCCTTATGAGCTGGCATGGAGCTGTGTGATCATAGAGACCATGCTGTATATGCTACACAGCTTACTTGGTGATCCGGTTGTACCGGGATGGATCACACCGACCCTTCCGCTGACGATCGTATTCCTGGAAGGCTTCCCTATGGGAAAAGAACGTATCCAGGCAATGATCGCCCTGCAGATGCTGGTTGGTCTCGTGTTCATATTTATGGGCATCACCAAACTTGCGGATAAATTTGTCCATGCAGTACCAAATTCTGTTAAGGGTGGTATCCTTCTTGCTGCGCCGGTGACGGTTATGGCAGGACAGCTGGGAGAGGGCGGCAACATGCATAAGTATCCGCTGGCGATCGTTGCCGGTGTAGGCCTTCTGATCCTGATCAGCTTTTCAGATAAATATCAGGAGAAGAGAAAGAACAACAAATTCCTGGATCTTGTTGCCAGGTATGGAAACCTTTTCCCGTATCTGATCGCCATGGTGGTAGGTCTTCTTGTAGGAGAACTGGATGCGCCTGGTTTGGAGCTGGGAACCTTTATCAAGATCCCGCAGTTCAAAGAGATTATCTCACAGGTAAGTATCTTTGGTGTGGGAATCCCGCCGGTCTCCATGTTTGTCAAAGCGCTTCCTCTGGCACTTGTATGCTATGTTATCGCATTTGGTGATTTTGTTACCACAGAGACACTGGTTACAGAGGCACGCCAGTCCAGAGATGATGAGTACATTGATTTCAATTCCAGCCGTTCCAACCTGGTCAGCGGAATCAGGAACCTGATCCTTTCCGTCATTGCCCCGTTCCCGCCGCTTTCCGGTCCGTTATGGGTTGGAATGACAGTATCTGTTTCCATCCGTTACAAGGAGGGAAAGAAAGCTATGAAGTCTCTGATCGGCGGTATGGCATCCTTCCGTATTGCAACGTTTTTAAGTGTGCTGATCATTCCGGTTGTAAGCTTCTTCCGTCCGATCTTTGGAGTCGGTTCCTCCATTACTCTGATGTTCCAGGCCTTTGTCTGTGCAAGGATCGGTATGGATTACTGTAGAACAGACCGTGACAAGATGATCGCAGGTGTTATGGCAGCTGTGCTTGCAACCCAGGGAACTGCATGGGCATCCGCATGGGCCCTGGCTGTAGGCTTCGGCCTGAATATCTTCCTTTCAAACTGGGATCCCAGAAAGAAAGAGGAGAATGCCATCGAGGATAAAAATTGATCAGAGGAATAACAAAGATATAAAAAACAGAAAAAGAAGAAGTGTGCTGGATGGGTCAGCACACTTCTTCTTTTTGTCATGAGATTTGTTGTTTTTAATTATTATTTTAATAGATTTGCTATTATGGGATTAAAATTGCAAAAATTTGTTACATCAATTGGGTTTAAAAATTGGTTTATAATTCGCGTTCTGTTACAAAAATCTACCGTAGATCCTTTTTATGGGAGGTTACAGGATCACAGGCTTTTGTGGATAATGTCAAGAACCTGTGCAAGCTCGTTGACATTGATCTGTCCCGGTGCGGAAGCTTTGGTAGCTGCACCGAAGGTAAGGGCGGAACCGAAGGTTTCGCCAGCGAGACGGCTGACAACACCGGTACCTGCCATGGACATGGTAATGATCGGGCGGTCGGCGAACTGTTCGGACATTTCCAGCGTGGCACTTAAGAGTGTAAGCACGTCCTGTTTGTTTCTTGGCATAACAGCCATTTTCGGGATATCTGCGCCATAGTCCTGCATCATGCGAAGACGGCGCACGATCTCATCCTTCTCAGGAGTTGCGTCAAAATCATGGTTGGAAGCGATGACCTTTACGCCATAGCTGTGTGCTTCCTGGATCATGCTTTTTACGATCTCCTCACCTGTGAAGGCTTCTACATCAATGAGATCTACATAGCCGCTTTTTGCGACAGCCATGTTGAGTGCTTTGTAAGCTTCGTTGGAGATCGCTTTTTCTCCGCCTTCCTTTGCAGTACGGAAGGTGAAGAGGATCGGAGTATCCTTTAAAACGGTCTGGAGATCTTTTGCCACATCCAGAACCTTGTCTGTGTCAAAAACGTCCTCAAACCAGTCAACACGCCATTCCACAACGTCTACGGGGATCCTTGCGAAGGTCCCTGCCTCAAGGAGGATATCATCCTTTGTCTGTCCCACGATCGGGACACAGATCTTCGGTCTTCCCTCTCCGAGTGTGATATTTCTTACCTGAACTGTTTTCATAATGGTCCTTTCTGATACGACAGGAACAGATAGCAGTTTAGTCGTCGTATCTGATGTTAAGAATCTCTTTCATATGCTCGATCGGCATCGGTTCGCCGGTCCACAGTTCAAATGCAGCGGAGCCCTGGAAAAGCATCATGCCAAGGCCGTTCATTGTCTTGCAGCCAACTTCCTTTGCCATAGAACGCATAGCAGTTTCAAGAGGGGAGTAAGGCACGTCAACAACGATAAGCTCCGGGCGGAAGTAAGACTTGTCCGGAACAACGGACTGACCTTCCAGCGGTTTCATTCCAACACCTGTCGCATTTACGAAAATATAACTGTCAGCCATTTCTTTTTTCAGCTGGTCAAGATCTGCCAGATCATAGAGAACAGCATGGCTTGAAGTTCTGGTGTTGATCTTTTCTACCGTAGATACTGCACGGTCCCAGAATTCATCTTTGCGGTTGAAGATTACGATCTCGCCTACACCGTCAAGTGCTGCCTGGATCTCGATAGCAGTTGCGGCACCACCTGCACCTACGATGGTCATTTTCTTTCCGATGGCGTCGATGTTATTGTCTTTCAGTGCTGCCATAAATCCGATACCGTCTGTGATATGGCCTGTAAGATGACCATGATCATTAACGATGGTGTTTACAGCGCCGCACATTTCTGCTGCCGGTGAAAGCTCGTCAAGGTACTGGCCTACCAGAGTTTTGTTCGGCATGGAAACGTTGGAACCTCTCATTTTCAGAGTACGGATGGCCTTTACAGCATCCTCGATCTCGTCTGCACCAACCTCAAATGCAAGATATGCATAATCATAGCCAAGCTTTGCAAAAGCTTCATTCTGCATGGCAGGAGAGCTGGAGTGGCGGATCGGATATGCCATAAGACCAATCAGTTCGGTATGTCCTGTGATTCTTTCTGACATGGTAATAACTCCTCTCATTGGTAAAATCTGGATGAAGATTTGTCTTTTTTAAACCTCCCACCACATAGATCTGAAGAAGTTGCGGACATTCTCCGGACGGCTACGGGGGAGGAAGACGTGGAAAAACTATGTTACGGATCACCGAGTGAACTGTAACAAATCTATATACACTTTCCGGTAGAAGGATTGAAATATTCCCGGAAAGGGTATAGCGGAAAAATATTAAAGGTATCCCTTCTGCTCAAGAATGGTAAGGATATTGCGTCCTTCCTGGGTACCGTCAATGATTCGTCTTGCTCTCTGGCTGTCGCCGATGTTCATGATCTCAACATCCTCAGAAGAAAATTCCTCTGTGAGGTTCTGGTAAAGCTGTCCCTGAGCTCTCATTCCGAGACATACGAAGCCGTACTCAAATGGAAGCTCATAAGGCTCACCGTCGCCCCTGACAAGGAAGGAAGAATCCTTAACCTCAAGGAGAGCAGTTTTTGTAAGCTGATGTACATTGTGTTTTTTCATCATGGTCTTTGTGTCATTTTTGCTTACCGGGTCAAGATCACGTCCGATCTGATCCATCATCTCAACGATAGAGATGTCTGCGTTTCTGTCAGCAAAGAATTCCACAACATCAAGACCTACAGCACCGCCGCCTACAACAACAACCTTTTTGCCTTCCAGATCCTTCGGAAAATCATTAATGTGGCTGATCATACCAAGAATAGAATAAATATTATGGTTCTCGTTGTCAATACGATCCTTCAGTCCTGCGATCGGAGGCAGAAGCGGAGCGGAGCCGGTGGAGCTTACGATGATATTCGGATGGAACTTGCGGATGTTTTCCGGTGTTCCTTCTGTGTTTTTGAAGATGTAAAGATTATCAAGCTGTTCAGCACGATGCATGAGATAGTGCGGGAAATCAGCAAGACGGTTCTTTGCAGGGATCTTTGAGATCAGAGATGCAAGTCCGCCAAGCTCATTGCCTTTTTCAAGAAGGAAGGTATTGCATCCAACCTCTGCGGCTGTACAGGCAGCTTCCAGTCCGGCAGTGCCTCCGCCGATAACGACCACGTTGCAGTTTTTATTTACATGTTTTTTCTTATATACATCGCCCTCAAGAACAGATGGGTTTACAGTACAGCGGATCGGACGGTTTACGCCGATACGGTTTCCGGCACAGCCAACGTTACAGGAGATACATTTGCGGAGGTCACACTCATGACCTGTGGCAACCTTGTTTACCCATGCAGGGTCTGCAATCAGACCACGGCCCATACCGATCAGATCTGCATCACCGTCAGCCAGGATACGCTCAGCAACCTTCGGGTCACGGACATTACCCATGGAGATACATGGCTTGTTGAATTTTTCTCTTACGGCCTTTGCCATGTAGGAACGCCATCCGTCCGGGAGATAATTTGCATCGATCTGGTACTGGATGGAACCGTTAAGTCCGCAGGAAACATCAAAGATATCAACCTCTTCCTGAAGATAATCCAGGTATTCCAGAGTATCCTCCAGTGTATTTCCGCCCTCCATCAGCTCATCCGCACTGAGACGGAGCATGATCGGGAAGAAAGGTCCTACCTGTTTTCTTACCTCATCGATGACCATACGGCAGAAACGGGTACGGTTCTCAACAGATCCGCCGAATTCATCGGTACGCTTGTTTGTGATCGGGGAGAGGAACTGACTGATCAGATAGGAGTGTCCTGCATGGATCTCTACCGCGTCAAAGCCAGCTGTCTGTGCACGTTTTGCAGCCTCACCGTATTTTTTTACGATGTGAAGGATCTCGTCTTTGGAAAGAGGACGCGGGATCTCGCCGCCTTCTTTGGATGGAACGTCGGATGCGGAAACCGGCTGCATGTTGATCCTGGAAGAAACAGCGGAAGCTCCGGCATGGTTGATCTGGATCGCGATCTTTGTTCCGTATCTATGAATATTTTCACAGAATTTGAAAAGACGTGGCAGATAGTTGTCATGGTCGATGCGCAGCTGTGTGGTTCCGTTGGAGCCCTGCGGGGAATCGATGCTTGCGTTCTCTACGATGATGAGACCTGTGCCACCCTTTGCACGCTGCTCATAATAATTGATATGAAGAAAACTCATTTCGCCGTTCTGTTCACCGTAGTTGGTGCCCATCGGCATCATAACAATACGGTTCTTGATAGTCATATTTTTAACGGTTAATGGGGAAAAAATATGCGGATAATCATTCTTCATCTGAAAAAAACCTCCCTGGTTATTTTAAATAGAATCGTTTGTTTGTGTTAATTATATAACAAAAATATCTATAAAACTAATTCATAATACAAGTGATATAATAAAAATAATCTATAGATTTTCTTATGAAATAAAAGGAGCAGAATGTGCAGATAGCAGCTGAAAAAAATAACTGGAAAAGGTAGCAGATTCCAGGGTTTACATACAGGACTTTAGCGTGGTATCATAACAAATAAAAAAGATACAGAACACGGGGAGACGGAAATGTAAGACCATATTACCGTGAAATGTAAAAAAGACAGGAGATAGAAAAATGGAATTCTGGGATATTTACGATGCAGATAAGAAACCGACAGGACGTACCATGAAGCGCAACGACTGGTGCCTGAAAGATGGAGAATATCATCTGACAGTCTTAGGTGTGGTGGCAAGACCGGACAAGACCTTTCTTATTACTAAACGTGTGATGACAAAGGCCTGGGCTCCGGGCTGGTGGGAGGTTTCCGGCGGTGCAGCCCAGGCAGGAGAGGCTTCCCGTGATGCAGTACTCCGTGAGGTGAAAGAGGAGACCGGACTGGACGCCAGTGAGGCAGAGGGCGGATACCTTTTTACATATAAAAGAGAGAACCCGGGGGAAGGAGATAATTACTTTGTGGATGTGTACCGTTTTGTCATGGATGTGGAGGATAAGGATCTGAAGCTTCAGACAGAAGAGACAGACGGATATATGTTTGCAACCCTGGAGCAGATCCGGGCGTTTGCCGCAGAGGGAAAATTCCTACATTATGACAGTATTAAGAAGGTGTTTGAGTTCTGAGCAGATTTCTGACTGGTTTTCCGCGAGGATTTGAAAATAAATGTTGTTTTTTGTGGATTTATATTTTTAAAAACGTTGTTTTTTGACTTGTTTTCGAAGAATTGTCTTGACATTAAAATTGGTAAATAGTAAAATTAAATCAGATGAACTGCCAGACTGTTTTTTGACCATGAGCAGGTAGCAGAGCGGATTTCAAAGATCTGCCTGACTTTAGGAAGCTGTAAGCCGGATGAATGAAATCCGGCTTATAAAATTATCCAATATTATCAGATCGAGAATAATATAAAATTTTGAAAGCGAGGAATCATCAATGGCGGATGAACATAGAGATCAGATCAGAATCGTACAGGAAACCGTAGCCGGTAAGGAGATCACATTTGCCCATATCATGGGTGGTCCGGCACCTATCATATATCAGAAGCTTGGACTGAATCCGCAGGTGGACTATGGATCATCTGCAATTGGTATCATGAACATGACACCTTCCGAGTCTGCTGTGATCGCATCCGATATTGCTGTGAAGAGCGGTAATGTGTATCTTGGATTTGCAGACCGTTTTACAGGAACACTGATCATAACAGGAGAGATTTCCGATGTGCAGACTGCAATGGAGGAGATCGTGGATTATTTCCGTGATACTCTGGGATATGTAGTATGCAATATCACCAAGAGATAAGGAAGTGTACCATGGAAGAACGGATAACAAAGGAAGAACTGCTGGAGAGGCTGTTTCATGATGATTATGAGAACCTTAAGGGAAGAAGACTTCGGCTGACCCGGGTGAGAGTACCTGGAAAGGAGCTTTCCTTTGCACATGTTTTTACACCAAATGACAGATCGATATATGAGAATCTTGCGTTACATATCGGTGTTCATGAAGGTGAAGATCACAGAGGAGATGCCATCGGCATGGTCCGTGTCACACCCTGGGAGGCAATCGTGGTTGCGGCAGATGTTGCAGTGAAGGCAGCTCATGTGGAAGTAGGATTTATGGATCGTTTCTGCGGGACGCTGATCCTGACAGGCGGTTTTACGGAAGTGATGACAGCCGTGGAGGAAGTGGTACGATTTTTCCATGAGACATTGAAATTCGATGTCTGTAAGATCCACAGAAGCTGAGGCAGGACGGGATAAAAAATGAAAAAAATTTTTCTGATGGGTCGAAGTGAAGCCGGCAAAACATCCCTGACACAGGCGCTTAAAGGGGAAGAGCTTCATTATCATAAGACTCAGTATACCAATACAAATGAAGATACTATTGATTCACCGGGAGAATATGCGGAATCCAAGCATTTCAGCGTAGGACTGGCCTGCTTTTCCTTTGAGGCGGATGTGATCGCCATTGTACAGGCAGCCAATGAGCCCTTTAACCTGTTTAGTGACGGCAGCAGGAATTTTCTACTACGGCCGCTGATCGGGATCATCACCAAGGTGGATTCTCCCCATGCCAACATTCCCATGGTCAGACAGTGGATGGAGAACATGGGCTGTGAGAGGATCTTTATGGTAAATAACAAGACAAGGGAAGGCATCAGCGAGCTGATGGATTATCTGCAGGATGATCTCCCGACGCTTACGCTTGAACAGGCGAAATTCAAGCAGAGCCTTGGCCTTAACGAATGGGATTCCATGCCGGAAGGGGTGGAGTATCCGGAATCCATACGGTAAAATAGTAATATTCACGAAAAATGAATAAAAATACAAAATTCAAACAGAAAAAGTAGAAATTCCTCCGGAACTGTGATATACTGTCATCGTTTGGAAGATTCGTGGGCTGAAATGTAAGATCCCCAGAGCATGAAGGATAAAGAGGATAGAAACGGGGCTCGCAGATATATGGCAGAAGAGCTGTATGTCGGGAACACCGGGTATCCGTATCTGCCTTCATGTTCCGGGGATTTTTTATATTCTATACACAGATTTTCCGAGTGGATGCAAAAGACAAAAAATAAGAAGGACAGGAGAGGAAAAGATGTTTGAATTATTTGAAAATCTGACCAACTGGCTCTGGGGACTGCCGTTGCTGATCACGATCCTCGCTACAGGCGTATATCTGACAGTACGTTCCGGTTTCTTCCAGTTTCGCCATTTTGGTTACATTGTGAAAAACATGTTCAGTAAAGAACGTCGCCAGGAAGGCGGAGATGACGGAAAGAGCCTGACACCGTTCCAGGCTATTTCCATTGCGATCGGAGGTACTGTTGGTGTATCCAATATGTCCGGTGTTGCAACGGCTATTGCAACAGGAGGACCTGGGGCATTATTCTGGCTCTGGATCGCAGCGCTTCTTGCCATGGTCATCAAGATGGCAGAGGTAACACTTGCTGTATACTACAGAGAGAAACAGCCAAACGGTGAGTACCAGGGAGGCCCGACCTACTACATGCAGAAGGGGCTTGGCGGAGAGAAAAAGCTTCCCTTCTGGAAACTTTTTGCAGTACTGTTCGGCGGCTGTATTTTCATGACATGGTTCATTACTTTGCAGAATTATACAGTATCAGAGGCTGTCGGAAGTACCTTCCACCTGCCGTACATCGTACCGTCACTTTTGTATGTGGCAGCGATCTATCTGATCATCATCGGCGGTGTAAAGAAAGTCGGCGTGATCTCTTCCTATATGACACCGATCATGTGTATGCTTTACATTGTAGGCTCTCTCGCAATACTGGTAGTGAATTTTGACAAGCTGCCGGAAACCTTTGGACTGATCTTCAAGGGTGCATTTACAACACAGGCGGCAGTCGGCGGATTTATGGGAGCCGGTGTTGCAACAGCAATGCGTCTTGGCTTTGCCCGTTCCGTATACAGCAACGAGGCAGGCTGGGGAACATCTCCTATGATCCATGCTTCCGCAAAGACAGACCATCCTGTAAAACAGGGACTGATGGGAGCATTTGAGGTATTTGCAGACACCATCGTAGTCTGCTCCATGACAGGTCTTGTTGTTATCATCACCGGCTACTGGAATTCAGGACTTCAGGGATCAGAGCTGACACTGACAGCATTTGAGTCTGGAATGGGCTCCATTGCGAGAGCACTGATCGCGATCAGTATTTTTCTTTTTGGATTAACAACATCAACCGGATGGTTCACCTACTACAGCGTGATCCTGAAGCACTGGCTGAAAAATAATCAGAAGGTTCTGAAGATTGCAGAGAAGGTTTTTATCCTTGGAACACCATTATGGGGTCTTCTGGTCACAGTGCTTACTCTTTACGGAAACGGAACACCGGCGCAGCTGTGGGTAATTGCAGACTTTACAACCGTATTCCCTACATTTGTAAATGTTGCCACATTGTTTATCTTAAGTGGTACTTTCTTTAAACTGCTGAAGGATTACAAGGCGCGTTACATGGGAATCGGAAAGGTAGACAAGGATATGGCACTTTTCTACGAGGATAAAAAAGAAAAAGAGGAAAAATAAACAGTGGATACAATTTTTTTTAACGGATGTATAAGAACACTGGATGACAGTGAAAAAGTGGCAGAGGCTGTGGGAATCGAAAATGGCCGGATCGTTTTTGTGGGAACTGATAAAGAAGCGGAAGCTTTTTCCTGCAAAAAGCGGATCGACCTTAAGGGAAGGCTGATGCTGCCCGGTTTTGTGGATACACATATGCATATGCTGCATTATGCATTTGTGGAAAGATCTGTAAAACTGTTTGACTGCACAAGTGTTGAGGAAATGCTTGCCGCAGCAAAAAAAAGACTGGAGGAGAGCAAAGGTCAGAAGCTGACCTGGCTCTACTGCAGAGGCTGGAATGAGGAGCATTTTGATAAGCCACGCTATCCGCACAAGGATGAGCTGGATGCGCTCTCAACGGAAATCCCCATCATTATGGTGCGTGTCTGCGGGCATGTGGCTGTGTGCAACAGCTGCGGTCTGGAGCTTCTGAAAAAAATCCCGGAGTTCCCGGAGATTGAGAAGGAGGTTGACCTGGATACCGGACTTCTGAAGGAGAATGCAGTACAGTTTTATTCTTCCGTATTGGAAGCACCATCCCAGGAAGAAGTGGAAGACTACATCAAATACAGTGCGAAGAAGCTGAATGAATGTGGATTTACAGGTGTACAGTCCGATGATCTTGCTTCACTTCCGGGGAAAAACTGGCGTCGGATCATGGCCTCCTATAAGGCACTGGATGCCAGAGGAGAGCTGAGTATCCGCCATTATGAGCAGTGCCTTTTTGAGCGGGCGGAGGATGCGAAGGCTTTTATTGAGGAAGGATATCGTACCGGACAGAGGGGGTATCACTTTACTGTCGGACCAATGAAGCTGATCCAAGATGGTTCCCTTGGTGCAAGAACAGCGGCCATGAATGAGCCTTACGAGGATTCGCCGGGAAATACCGGGATCATCACATTCAGTCAGGAGGAGCTTGACGATCTGTTTGCTTTTTTTGACCAGCATCAGATGCAGGCAGCGGTACACTGTATCGGCGATCGTGCCATGGATATGGTCATTGAGGCAGCAGCGAAATCTCCTTACCGGAAGGATAATAAAAAGGGCAGACATGGTATCGTGCATTGCCAGATCACCAATCCGCGTATTTTGCAGGGGATGAAAGACCAGGATCTTCTGGCATATATCCAGCCGGTATTTATCGATCTGGATATGAACACAGTGGAACCTGCCATCGGCGCACACCGTATGGATAAGGTGTATGCATGGAAGAGCATGCTGGATATGGGAATCCATACGTCCGGCGGTTCGGATGCTCCTGTGGTAAGCTTTGATGCCATGGAGAATATTTATTTTGCAGTCACCCGCAAAAATATCAGCGGTCAGCCACAGGAAGGCTGGATCCCATCCGAAAAAATGTCTGTAGATGAGGCGGTGAAGCTTTTTACAAAAAACGCAGCTTACGCTTCCTATACAGAGAAGGAGAACGGAACGATTGAAACCGGGAAAAACGCGGATCTTGTAGTTCTTGAGAAAGATATTTATTCCATTGATCCCGATGAGATCAAGACGGTGAAGGTGGATATGACAGTTCTTGGCGGCAAAGTCGTCTTTGAACGGGAATAAACCATTCCCATAAATATTTATGAAAAAGAAAAAGGAGGAGAGTAAGATGAAGAGAAAACTGGCACTGCTTCTGACAGTGACAATGCTGGCAACAAGTGTGTATACACCGTGGCTGGCAAATGCGGCAGAGTTTACTTCCGGTGAAGAAAACTCTCTGTACACGGAAGAGAAACCGGAAACAGAAGAAATTGAAGAAGAACCGGAAGCAGACACAGAAGAAGCCGGAGAAGAGGAGGTACAGGAAGATATCCTTTCCGACGAAAACACGGACACTGGTGAAGCGGAAGAAATTCAGCCATCAGAGGAAATGACAGAGGAGGAAGAAACACAGGAGCTTCTGCCAGAGCCGGCTGACGGAGAACAGGAATCTGCTTTTGAGGATGGCCAGACAGAAGAAGCCGGCGCAGGTACCACAGGCGTCTGGAACGGACTTAACTATAAGGTATCCAATGGGGAAGTAACGATCCTTTCAGTGGTCTATGATCAGCATTTTGACAAAGACGGGAAAAAGACCGGGGAGGACCGCTGTCAGCAGACAGACGGAAAGATCCCTTCAAGTATCGCAGGCTATCCGGTTACGGAGATCGCAGGAGGAGCCTATGCGAACTGCATTAACATGACTGAGGTGGTCATTCCGTCAACGGTGAAGAGAGTGGAAAGGGAAGCCTTCAGCGGCTGTACTTCTGTTCGCAGTATTTCACTTCCGGATAATGGAGTTACCATCTGTGCCGGTGTTTTTCAGGGCTGTACGGCACTGAATTCTGTTCATATACCGGCATCTGTAAAGGCGGATGGAGCCATCGGGGAAAGTCCGGCCTATGCAGGCGTATTTGCACGATGCAGCGCACTGCGGAATGTAACCTTCGGAGAAGGCATTACCTCGATCCCCAAGGGATTCTTTTTAAGCTGTACCGGGCTTCTCAGTATCAATATACCGGACAGTGTGACAAATATCGAAAAAAATGCGTTTAACAGCTGCGTCAATCTGAAAGATGTCCATCTTTCCGCAAAGCTTGAGTCTATCGAAGCAGGAGCCTTTAATAACTGTAAAAGTCTGAGCAAGATCCAGCTGCCTTCCACACTGAAGGTTTTAAGAGGCAGTGCGTTCAGCGAAACCAGTCTTACAGAAATCAATATTCCGCCACAGATGAAAACAGAGGATTATACCGCAGCCAACAGAGCATGGGGAGGACCGTTTGCAGGTCTGACGACACTTAAGAAGGTTACATTTGAGCAGGGAATGGAAGAAATCCCGAGAGGTATTTTTTATTCACCGGGGTCAATGCTCATGCTGGAGGAAGTGGTTCTGCCGGATTCCGTAAAAAAAATCGGCTATCGGGCATTCTGTAACTGCGGATATCTTAAAGAGATCACACTGCCCAAAAACCTGGAATCTATCGATGCAGATGCATTCTGGAACTGTACGGATCTGAAGCTGAGCAGAAGTGAACTTCCGGCATCCCTGAAAGTCATCAATGGTTCTGCGTTCTATGGCTGTAAAAATATTGACAGGATCGTATTTCCGGAAGGACTGGAATTTCTTGGAGGAAGTGCCTTTGGAGGCTGTACAGGCCTTAACGAGATCAATGTGCCGGCAGGTGTTGATACTGCTTACCGGGAAGCAGGACCTTTTGTAGATTGTTCCAATCTTAAAAAGGTTACATTCGCAAAGGGAATCGATAATGTTCCCTACAGCATTTTTGAGAACTGTAAAGGCCTTGAAACCGTAGAGATCCCGGATACAGTGAAAAAAATTGAGTCCTATGCCTTCAGCGGCTGTACAGGGCTTACAAAGGTGAATATTCCAAAGAACGTAACACAGATCGACAATGATGCATTTCTGAAATGCAGTGCGCTGAAGGAAATCCAGCTTCCGGAATCGCTGGTCTATATGGGATCTGAGGTCTTTAAAGCATGCACGGCACTGGAGAAGATCACATTTCCTTCCCGGAATATTGCAAATGGAACAGGCTCCAATATTTTTGCGGAGTGCAGTTCCCTGAAGAATGCTACGATCCCTTCCGGGGTTACAAAGCTGAATGATAGCCTTTTTGATGGCGTATCAGAAAATTTTGCCATTTACGGATATACAGGATCCTATGCAGAAAGCTACGCAAAGGACCACTCATTCAAGTTTGTTTCCGTAGGAACCACAGAAAAATTAAACTTTAAGATCACATTCAACAAAAATGCGAAAAAAGCAGTGCTGTCGGAGAAACAGAAGACAAAGCTCCTGAAAAAGGGAGAGGCATTCGGAACCCTTCCGGTACCTGTCTATAAGGGATATTATTTCCTGGGATGGTATACCAGAGCAGGAAAAGGCGGCACGAAGATCACTTCCAAGTCTTTATTACTTCTGCCCGAGGATTTGACATTATACGCACACTGGGCAAAAGCAGATCTGACCAAGGCAAAGATCACCGTTGGAAGCCGTACCTGGAACGGAAAGGCATCCCTTCCAAAGGTAACGGTAAAATTTAACGGTATAACCTTAAAATCCGGTAAGGATTATAAGGCATCGACCAAAAGCAAAGAGCCGGGAACCGGAAGTGTGACTATTAAGGGATCGGGTGCTTTTGCAGGATCAAAATCTGTAAAGAAAAATTTCAAGATCAATAAGGCTGCACGTACACTGAAGGTATCCAATGTGATCAAAGGAGCCGGCAATAAAGGAAAAACGTTCACCATTTCCACAAAGATCAACGGAGGTAAGGCAGATAAACCGAAGATCACCTTTAAGAGCAGCAATTCTTCCGTTGCAAAGCTAAACGGAAGTAAGGCGACACTTCAGAAGACGGGATATTCTTATATTACCGTAAATGTAGGCGCCACAAAGCATTACAAGGCAGTATCCAAAAAGGCTCTTGCGGTTCTTCAGGGAAAACAGAACATTACCTTAAATCCGGACGGAATGAAAAAAGGTACAAAAGCCAATACCTATGTTACCTCCGGCGAACTTCTGGCGAAGCCATTAAGAGTCAAGGCACTGGATGAGGCGGCAGTTACCTGCAGCGTGAATGCATCCGGATTAAATGGAGAAGCATGGATCACCGGCGGAGACAAGCTTACGGCAAAGGGTAGAGGAAAGATCACCATCAGGCTCACCGCAAAAGAGAGTAAGCATCATGTTTACCCAAAGACAACCAAAACCATTACGGTGGAGGTGAACGGTTTTGCCGTTTACGGCAAGGAATGGGCTTATGAACAGAACAATAACGGAACCATAACCCTGGTAAGATATTATGGAAAGAATTCCAAGGTCGGTATTCCGTCAAGCCTGAGCATAGCTTCCTCTGCAAGAAAAGTAACAGCACTGGGGGCGGGACTGTTTAAGAACAATACGACGATAACGTCCGTAAGCATTCCTTCCAGCGTAAATACCATTGGAGCCAGTGCATTTGAGGGCTGTAGCAGCCTCAGTGAGGTCAGCAATTCTTCTGCACTTAAGAAGATCGGCGCAAATGCCTTTAAGAACTGTAAAAAACTTAAAAATATCGAATTACCGGAAACGGTTACATCCATTGGAGCCGCAGCGTTTATGAACTGTTCTGCACTTACCATGATCAGGCTTCCTTACGAGCTTACTATCATTGAAGCAAATACTTTCTCCGGATGTACCACAATGGGGGGAGCGCTGTATCTTCCGTTAAATCTGGAGACTATCGGAGATTCTGCTTTTGAAAACTGCCGGGTTATCGGCAAGGTACACGTTTTCGGTTATGTGACCAGAATCGGAAAAAATGCTTTCCAGGGCTGCGAAAGCCTTGCGGAAGCAGCTTATGCCGGAATCAAAAGAGGATGGACTCAGTCCATTTCCTGGGGCGCAGGCAATGAAAAACTTAAAAACGCAAGCCTTACCTCCTATGTTTACGGAGAAAACTTCCTTTCAAGTTTCGTGAAGATGTCAGAAGAAGAATTCCTTACAGATCATGCAGATTACCTTGGAAATGCAGAGATCAGCAAGGTTGCAAAAGAATTGCAGAGTGAATCCTATACTGCAATGGCATCAAAAAGTAAATTTGATGATATGGCAGCAGCACTGATCAGCCAGCTGGAAGCAGGCACACCGAATGTAAAAGCCATATTTGAACATTTTACCGGTGTAAGCTACAGTGAAGATAAGCTTAACATGGAGATGGCCAGAGAACTTCTTCAGAGTATGCAGGAAGAGGACTGGAACAGAAGATATGATTCGCTGGCAGATCTGTTGAAAGTAATAAATGGATTTTTCGGTGAAGCCAAGAATATCCGTGAAAGCTTTAAACTGGACGGGAGAACCCGTTATCAGTTTGCCCGGACAGTTTCCTCAAAGTTTTTAAATGGAGCGGTAGATGCCAGCAAACTGAATAATGCATTTAAACTGTTTACGGATAACTGGGGCAAGATCGAAAAAGCGAACAAAGCAATTGGAAAGGGATTAGACCTTTATGACTTTGTGATCTCCTGGATGCTGGTCCTGCATGTAGAATATGATCAGATCGTACAGCTGATGCATCTGGTTCCGACAGACAGTGGTCTTTATACAGGACTGAATAAGCTGGAACAGTGGTACAGTAAGGATATCTACAGTATGGCGGTGGATTATATAGCAGATGATATTCTGAGTGAAACAGCAGACCTTACCAATGATCTTATAACAAAAGGTATCGTAAATACTGTATGGAAGGGGCAGAAGCTGGGTGCTTCCAGCTATACCCTTGTAGCAAAATGGGGATTTAAACTGGTGGGCAAGGCATTCAGCGGAATCCAGCCATCGATCTCAGCTTACAATAAGGCATGGATCACTATCTGTAATACAAGATATCTTCAGTCCCAGATGGAAAATCTGCGAATAAAACTGGCAAACGGCCAGAATGATAATACAAACAGAAAATATTTTGCAACAGCAGCAAAGGCATACTTCGCATCTCTGCGTCAGCAGGTTGAGTATGTATCCAAAGCTGTTGACAGCAAACAGTCCAGCGAGCTTATGTTCCTGTACAGAAGATACGAACCAGGACTTACCTACAATTCCTACATCTATTCCCAGATCGCACGGTATGAGGGAATCTGACAAAAAAGGAGAAAACTGTAAATAACGCCAAAAAAGCTGTCCGTAAATGCGGGCAGCTTTTTTTACGGGAAACTGAGAAGATGTTACTGTTCACTCCGTTCTCAGTAACAGTAAAATTGATACATGGAAAATACTGATTGAGAAACAAGGGTAAACTGGTTATAATAAAATTAAGAAGTAAGCAGAGCATAGAATGATCAGTAGAAAATGAGGGATGATATATGCCAAAGATGATGCAGGATTTAATCGAACAGTATGTAGAAGAGATCAAGAAGATCTATGGTTCCTATGTACGCCAGATAATCCTTTATGGTTCATGTGCAAGGGGTGACTTTCGTCCGGATTCTGATGTGGACATTATGATTCTGGCAGATATATCAGATCTGGAATTAAAGGCATATGCACAACAGCTCTCGTACATGACCTATGACTTTAATATGGATCATGACACGGATATTAAGCCTATTGCAAAAAGTGAAGCACATTTTAACAAGTGGATTGTGAACTATCCATTTTATTCCAGTAAACTTGCAGAACAAATTTCAAATGATAGTTATGGAATAGAAAATATGGATGCAAAATATCTGGCAGAAGATTTGATCGAGAATGAGCCGAAGCTTTTTGGATAAATTTTTTTACTCTGAATGATATACTGTAAAAGCAACAATAATAAAGATAAAAGCACTCTCTTTACATATAGTAACAGGCAGTATTTACATATCCACAAATTTCAGAACAACAAGGAGAACCGTATGGATCATTTCAAATTACACTCCGAATACAACCCACAGGAGACTAGCCTCAGGCTATCGAAAAACTGGTCAATCATTATAGTGCTTCTTATTGTAGTGGGAATATCTATGGTTACTTTTGGATCCATCGTATGTAATAAATTGCGACAACCACAAAACTATATTGAAGCAGTAGACTCAGATAGTATAGAAATGAAAACTGCTGAATTGTTATCAGGAATTGATGGAACAATGATGTTTCGATACAATTCAAGGGATACATTTAAAACGTTATCTATTTACTTGTCAGAATATCAGCTTGGACAACGAGTTTCACATAAAAAAGTTTTGGAACTTTCCTATGAAGATGTGAAATCTTCCACAAATGGATTGATTGTCATTACACCGGATTTTGATAATTTTACTGCAAAGCTCATCGCAGCAGATAAATATTCAAAATATATGACAGAAATACCAATTTTGGAGGGAGTTAAAAACAGGGAATATTATGGAAGATCAGCAACGACTATTGAAAACAAATGCAGGATAGAGTATGGAACAGAGCAAGGATTAGCAGCACTGATTTATGGAGAAAAAGGATTAAGCTCGTTGCCAATACAGGATATTGCAGGGGAGCATATAGATACAGATAATGAGTACATGTATTACTATTCGGTTGAATTTATAAAATAGCACTAATAAAAAGAAGAGGATGTCACGTAATCTGATTTGATTCGTTGGCATCCTTTTTTGGCATTTAGTTTTTATGACATTATAGATTTCATAACCTATTTCTTATTTTTCGGTATTCTCTCGGCGAATATCCTTTCAACTTGTGAAAAAGCCGACTGAAATAAAGCTGGTTATCATATCCGACAATCTTAGAAATCTCATGGATGGAATAAGTTGTTGTTTCAAGTAACATCTGAGCATTGTTGATGCGGATTCCCACAATGAATTGCATTGGTGTAGAACCGGTATATTTTTTGAAATTTCGGATAAACCAGCTGACACTCATGCCTCGTGAGGCAGCATAATCATCAATATTGATATTTTGATTGTAGTTTTCACTGAAAAAGGTAACAGCATTATCCATCTCATGATCAAGGTATTCATTTTTTAATATGTGCTCTCTTGTCAGTTCCCGGTGGAAACTGATCAGAAGATGACGTAGCAAAAGGACAAGCATTTCCTCATAATTGTCTTGACAGCGTTGCAGCTCGATAATGATACGTTTGAAAATTTGTTCATATTCATTAGATGTACCCACTTGAAAGACACGTTCTTTATCCGGAAACCCATATTGACGTAAGATATTTTTTACATTGCTTCCTGTGAAGTGAATCCAGTATACTTCTGTCTTATCTTCTCCGTAATATTCATATTTTTGGAGTTCTTTCGGTCTGTACAGTACAATGTTGCCGGCTGGAACAATCGTTTCATTATTTACATTATCAAAATGAAAATGCCCACAACCAGCAGTGATATATATAATCTGATAATCCAGACGACCCTTTGGACGGTAGGTCGGAAGTTTGGGATGTCTGGAAAGACGGTAAGTACCACAGCTACCTACAATCAGCGGACGACTTTTGTCTTTGAAATCCATATGTGAGTGGTTCAAATAACCGGTGTTCAAATACATAGGACAGCACCTCTTTTCGTACTTTTTATCATTGTATCATTTAGTGCATATTTTGTCTAATCCAATTCATAGACATATTTTGCGAATTAGGATAAGCTATATATATAGCATAACTAAGGAACGTAAACAAAAAGTAAAGTATAAGGTTTTCTTTAGGAAAACAAAGAACAAAAAAGTATATGTATTGGAGGAGAGCTATTTATGATCGTACCACGTTATTATGAAAATCTAAGCGTACTGCACGAAAACACAATGCCAGCCAGAGCCTATTATATTCCGGCATCCAGAAGAATGGATAACTTGGTGGAACACAGAGAAGAGTCAGATCGTATGCAGTTATTGAATGGAACTTGGAAATTCCAGTATTTTAACAGCATCTATGACATTCAGGATTCTTTCTTTGAGAAGAATTATGATACAGAAAATTTTGATGAGATTCAGGTTCCAAGTGTATGGCAGATGGCTGGATATGATACACACCAGTATACAAACATCCGGTATCCATTTCCGTTTGATCCACCATATGTGCCACAGGACATTCCGTGTGGAGTCTATGTACATACTTTTGAGTACAGTAGAGATGAGAAAGCGCCAAAATCTTTTTTGAACTTTGAAGGAGTAGACAGTTGCTTTTACGTATGGATCAATGGCTCTTACATAGGATACAGCCAGGTTTCGCATATGACCAGTGAGTTTGATGTTACCGATGTACTTCAGGATGGAACGAATACGGTGGCAGTGTTGGTAATGAAGTGGTGTGATGGTTCCTATTTGGAAGATCAGGACAAATTCCGTATGAGTGGTATTTTCCGGGATGTGTACATTTTGAAACGCCCAAAACAGGCAATCAGTGATTATCATATTAAAACAAGAATTGAGGATATGCTTGCGAAAGTAGAAATTGAAATGAAATTCTACTCTCCGTTAAATGTAAAAATTTCGATTGAAGATAGAAACGGAGCAGTTGTAGCACTAGGAAGTATTGCTGAAGAAGGAACAGCTGTATTAGAAATCGCAAGTCCGGAACTTTGGAATACAGAAAATCCATATCTATATAAACTGATTCTTGAGACAGAGAATGAAGTAATTGTAGATCACATTGCATTAAGAAAGATAGAGATTAAAGACCAGGTTATTTATTTAAATGGACAGAAGATTAAATTCCGTGGTGTCAATCGACATGATTCTGATCCGGTTACTGGATTTACAATCAATCCGGAACAGATTACAACCGATCTTACGTTAATGAAGCAGCATAATTTTAATGCGATCCGTTCCAGCCACTATCCGAACGCACCATTTTTCTATGAAATGTGTGACAAGTATGGATTCATGGTAATAGATGAAGCAGATATTGAAGCTCATGGTCCATTTATGATCTATAGAAAAGAAGACACTGATTACAATCGGTTTAAACGATGGAATGAGAAGATTGCAGATGATCCGGTATGGGAAGAGGCAATCGTTGATCGCGTAAAACTCATGGTGGAACGTGACAAAAACCGTTTCTGTATTGTTATGTGGTCAATGGGAAATGAGAGTGCTTATGGCTGCAACTTTGAAAAAGCACTGGAATGGACAAAGAATTTTGATCCAGAACGTATCACACAATATGAGAGTGCAAGATACCGTAATTATGATGAAACATATGATTACAGCAATCTGGATGTGTACAGCCGGATGTACCCAGCGCTTTCCGAAATTCAGGAATATCTGGATAAAGATGGAAGCAAACCCTTCCTTTTGGTAGAGTACTGTCACAGCATGGGAAACGGACCTGGAGATTTTGAAGATTACTTCCAGATGATTCAGGATAATGATAAAATGTGCGGCGGCTTTGTCTGGGAATGGTGTGACCATGCGATTGCTCATGGAACTGCTGAGAATGGAAAGACTATATATGCTTATGGGGGCGACCATGGCGAAGAAATTCATGATGGCAACTTCTGTATGGATGGATTAGTATATCCGGACAGAACGGTACATACAGGACTTTTGGAATACAAGAATGTTTATCGCCCGGCAAGAGTTATTTCCTATAACAAAGAAAGCGGAGAACTGGTGCTTCATAACTACATGGATTTTGATGACTTGAAAGATTATGTGAAGATTAGTTATGAGCTGACACAGGATGGTCTTGTGATCAGCAAAGGCATACTTCCGGAGTTTTCTGTGGCACCACATGGGGAAGGAAAAACAAACCTGAAGATCAATGTTCCAGAGAATGGGAAATGTTATTTAAAACTTATTTACCATCTGAAAAAAGAATTGCCACTGTTGGATAAAGACCATATTCTTGGATTTGATGAAATTGAGGTAAGTAAAGAGGATACAAAATGTAAACTTGCAGAGAAATGGATACCAAAAACAGTAGTGGACTCTGAATTACAGGTAAATGAAAATGATACACAGATTCATATCAAGGGGCGTGAATTTGCTTATACCATAGACAAACGTACTGCACTCTTTACAGAGATGAAATTCGCAGGGCGGGAATACTTGAACCATCCGATGGAATTAAATATTTGGAGAGCTCCAACAGATAACGATATGTACATCAAGTCTGAATGGAAGAAAGCCCACTATGATAAGGCTTACACAAGAGCCTATACGACAGAGGTTGTGCAGGGAAAACATGGTGTGAAGATTACAAGCCATGCTTCCGTTGTGGCAGAGACAGTACAGAAGATTCTTGATGTGACGATTACATGGAAAATAGAAGCTGCTGGAAAGATTGATGCAGATATTGCAGTAACAAAAGACGATGAATTCCCGGATCTTCCGAGATTTGGTGTGAGGATGTTCCTGGATAAAAAACTTTCAGCTGTAAGATACTTTGGAATGGGACCACAGGAAAGTTATTGTGATAAACATCAGGCTGCGAGCCACGGTTTGTACCGGGCAGATGTAGGGGATTTACATGAGGACTATATTCGTCCACAGGAAAATGGAAGCCATTATGATTGTGAATATGTAGAACTTAACAACAGCCGATATGGAATTGTGGCATCCGCAGAAAAGGCATTTTCATTCAATGCTTCTTATTATACACAGGAAGAACTTGAGAAGAAAACGCATAATTATGAACTGACAGAATCAGATAGTGTAGTATTTTGTGTTGACTATGCACTAAATGGCATTGGTTCTAACAGTTGTGGTCCAGTTGTATTGGAGCAGTACCGATTTGATGATGTATTATTCCGGTTCCAGTTTACACTGATACCGTATATAAAGGGATAATAAAGTTTCATGTAACCCGTAAACAAGGAAAGAGAGTCTGATTGTTATGTAAAGTCCGGATATACAGAGCAATCAGACAAAAACAGAGAAAAAACTAGAATTAGACATCATACTCTGTTAGACATCTTGAAATTCTAAGTGCGATGAAGATGAGGAGCAAAGAAATTCGATGGAAGAAAAAAAGTATTTGAAATGGTATAACAAAATTGGATACGGATCAGGCGATATTGCAGGTAATGTAGTCTATGCTTTCCTGACATCTTTTATGATGGTCTATCTGACGGACTCAGTAGGACTTGCTGCAGGTGTCGTAGGTACCCTGATTGCCGTATCAAAACTATTTGATGGTTTTACGGATATATTTTTTGGATCAATGATTGACAAAACACACAGTAAAATGGGAAAAGCGAAACCCTGGATGCTATACGGATACATTGGTTGTGCCATTACGCTGGTCTGCTGCTTTGCAGTACCAGTCAGCTTTGGAACAACGGCTAAATACGCATGGTTCTTTATCTCTTATACACTGTTAAATGGTGTGTTTTATACAGCAAACAATATTGCTTATTCAGCACTTACGTCACTGATTACAAAGAACAGCAAAGAGCGTGTGCAGATGGGATCTTACCGTTTTATTTTTGCGTTTTCAACAAGTCTTCTGATTCAGGCGATTACAGTTGGATTTGTAGATAAATGTGGTGGAGATGCTGCGGCATGGAGAACGGTTGCTATTATCTATGCAATCATTGGTCTTGTCATAAATACGATTTCAGCACTTTCTGTTAAGGAACTTCCTGAGGAAGAACTTAACGAAGGAGAAGTAAAGGATGATAATGAAAAGTACGGAATGGTACAGGCATTCAAGCTTCTTGTTAAAAACAAATATTACATGATGATTTGTGGAACATATATTTTACAGCAGTTATATAGTGCCATGATTGGAGCTGGCATTTATTACATGACATGGGTACTGAAAAATAAGAATTTGTTTGGACAATTTGCATGGGCAGTAAATATTCCACTGATCATTGCCCTGATTTTCACACCGACATTAGTTGGTAAGTGGAAAGGTATGTATAAACTGAACTTAAGAGGTTATGTCTTAGCAGTCATCGGTAGAGCACTTGTTGTTGTTGCAGGATATATGGGCAGTGTTCCGCTGATGATGGCATTTACAGCTCTTGCAGCCTTAGGTCAGGGACCATGGCAGGGAGATATGAATGCAGTTATCGCATCCTGCTCTGAGTACACTTATCTTACACAGGGAAAGAGAATTGACGGAACGATGTACTCTTGTACTTCTCTTGGCGTAAAAATCGGTGGAGGTATTGGAACCGCTGTTGTTGGATGGCTGCTTGAGTTCAGTGGATATATCGGAACAAATGCAACTCAGCCGCAGTCTGCACTTGATATGATGCAGTTTATGTATCTTTGGCTTCCGTTAATCTTTGATGTATTGATTATGTTTGTACTTTCAAGAATGAATGTAGAAGATGCAAATAAAAAACTGAAAGCAGAAAAAGAAATTGCTGCAGATGAAGTAACAGATGCATCAGACATAAATTAGAATTGACAGGAGAAAGCGTTGTCTGGTCGTTGCTCGATGAGACAGTGCTTTTTTCTATATATAAAGTGATTGAACTGTATTTTGAAAATAAAAAAGGACCACTTCATTTTTGTGAAATGGCCTTAAGAAAATATTCAGTTTTCACAAAATAGTCCTTTTAGTATTTATACATGGTAAGGATGCTCAAAATATTCAGTGTAGAATACTAAAAGGTCATTCAGATATTTTTTTAGGTTGCTCATTTGCAATTCCTCCTTTCCTTATTTACAAGTTGATTATAAGATAGGTGTAAAAGGATTGCTTGCCAAATCGAAAGAAGATATAGACAAATGTTGCAAAGGGGAGTATTTCATGCAGTTAAAATATGTTGACACAAAAGAGGAGATCATAGCAATAAATAGGAAGTCAAAACATATTGAACCACATCTTCATAATGCACTGGAGATCGTTTGTGTAACAAGTGGAGCATTAGAACTTGGTGTCGGACAGGAACTATACTATATGGAAAAAGGAGATATAGGCTTTGTATTTCCAGATGTTATTCATCACTATCAGGTACTGACACCCGGTGTAAATAAAGCGACTTATCTGATTGCATCGCCATTTACGATAGCCAAATTTGCAGATATTATGCAATCCATGGCTCCTGAATACCCAATCATCAAAGCGGAAAAGGTTGAACCGGAGGTATATAGGGTTATAAATGCAATTTTAGAGACAGAACAGTCGGATATTACTGTTGCACAGGCATATCTTCAAATTGTGTTGGCACGCTGCATAGGAAAATTAAATTTGGTAGAAAAGAGCAGTGTGGGGAGCAACGATCTTATTTACCAGACAGTTTCCTATATATCAGCAAATTTCAAGAAGAAGTTTTCGTTGGAAGAGATGGCAAAAGATCTGGGCGTGAGCAAATATGTTTTATCCAGACTCTTTTCCAAGACATTCCATAGAAACTTTAATCAATATCTTAACGATGCAAGGCTGAACTATGCATGCCATCGTTTGGAAAATACGAGTGATTCTATTACAAATATTTGTCTGGATAGTGGATTTGAAAGTCAGAGAACGTTTAACCGAGTATTTAAAGAAAGATATAAAATATCACCAAGTGATTATCGAAGTACTTGTGTGAAAGAGATGTTGTCATAAAAGGTTCTGTTGATCGAAATATTTACTTTGATTTTACAGTATTATGTATTTGATTTCATGTGTGGATGATATAATATAAAAATATTTGTAGAAAATAGCGCTTTATTTTATTATGAAAAGAGTAAGGTGTATTCTAAAGAAACAAGAAAGGCAGGGCGCATATGAACATGATAAAATCCATAATCGATTTTAATGAAAAAAAAGGATTCATCTGTGATATGGATGGTGTGATCTATCATGGCAATCAGATATTGCCAGGTGTTCCAGAATTCATCCAGTGGTTGCATGATGAAAAGAAAGAATATTTGTTTTTGACAAATAATAGTGGATATACACCACGGGAATTAAATCAGAAACTGGCTAGGATGGGACTTGATGTGCCAGAAGAACATTTTTATACCAGTGCATTGGCAACAGCCGCATTTTTAAAAGAACAGGCGGCAGGCTGTTCGGCATTTGTGATAGGAGAAGCCGGCCTGTTAAATGCACTTTATGATGTAGGTATCACAATGAATGATGTAAATCCGGATTATGTTGTTGTGGGAGAGGGACGCTCCTATTCATTGGATACATTAACAAAAGCAACGAATTTAGTTCTGAAAGGTGCAAAGCTGATCGGAGCAAACTCAGATGTTTCCGGACCGATTGAGAACGGCATTGCTCCTGCTTGTCGTGCATTGATTGCACCTATAGAAATGGCAACAGGTACACAGGCATATTTCTGTGGGAAACCGAATCCACTGATGATGAGAACAGGATTGAATATGCTTGGATGTCATTCAGCAGAAGCTGTAATGGTTGGGGATCGTATGGATACAGATGTGATTTCTGGAATGGAAAGTGGTATGTCTACTGTATTGGTTCTCTCTGGATGTTCAACGAAGGATACACTCAAAACTTATGCTTATCTTCCGACAATGGTATTGAATGGAGTGGGAGATATCGCCAGTATGGCAAAAGCAAAATAGGAATAGTGTGATTAGGCAAATACCAGGAGGTAAAGTATATGATGAAACTTGATAATTTTGTAGGAATGATGACAGGACATTTTGATAATAAGGATCAATTTAATAAGATGCAGGCAGAAGGGAAAACATATCCATATGCGGAACATGTAAATACAATCTGTAATGACAAAATAAATAACCTTCCTGAAGATTTCAAAGGAAAATTTGTTGTTGAAGAGAGTTATTATGAAATTAATGGAAAACGTCATGCATCTCCACATCTTTTCCTTATCACGGAAATAGAACAGGGAATTTTACTTTCTTCTTATAAAATTCCAAAAGGAGAAGATAAAAATACATTTTCATATGATTCTATGAAGAATGTTGATTACTCTAAACTAGAAAAATCTGAAAAATTTAATCCGGCACTTTATCATGAAAAGGACGGAATCTGGGAGGGAGGCAGCACAAGCCAGTTCTCTCCGGTAATGACATTCAAACTTTGGGAAAAGTTTTCCAACAATTTTCTGGAGGTATCGGAAAGCATGGAAGTTAATGGAAAGAGAACTTTTGGATATGATGAACCAATAATTTATAAGCGTGTATAATCAAAGGTCTGCATATTGGGATGAACTTCAGTTTGTAGAGGACTCGATGAATTTGCGTAATATTGGGCGTTACATGAATGTTAATTTAAGAAAATAATATGGTAAGCAAAAGCGGGATAACTTTTCAAAGTCGCTGTTTCTTTGCGTTTACGCCAACTTATCATATTGAGTGAAGTATCGAAAGTGATTGAAATAGACTTAATCCTGGAGGAATATTTCAACGCAGCATGATAAAAAATAGAATAGTAGTGATAGAAAAAAGTACAAATAAGAATCGAACATTTGTACTTTTTTCTTGCGTTAATCTATATACTTTCAAAAATTTATTTGATATAATAGGGACTGTTACAAGAACAAACAGTAAAAATATGACAGGACCGGAGGTTAGTATTTTCAGGTATTTCCGAGTGCTGTTTTATCCGCAAAAATCAGTTTTGTGACTTTTATTCGTAACGAGGTGAGAAACACATCTATTCACTATAAAAATGAGCTTTTCGTTACGAATCTGGATACGAATTTTTAGCTGATAATGATCATAGTAAAAGTCACAAATGGAGGGATTTACCATGAATGAGTTCAAATTAAAAGCCCCATACAAGCCAACCGGCGATCAGCCCCAGGCCATCGAGAAATTGGTCGAGGGATTTAAAGAAGGCAACCAGTTCGAGACTTTGCTTGGTGTTACTGGCTCCGGTAAGACTTTCACAATGGCGAATGTCATTGCCCAGTTAAATAAACCAACTCTGGTACTTGCCCACAATAAAACACTGGCGGCCCAGCTTTACGGCGAGATGAAAGAATTTTTTCCTGAGAACGCAGTGGAATATTTTGTCTCCTACTACGACTACTACCAGCCGGAGGCTTACGTTCCTTCCACAGACACCTACATCGCTAAGGACGCATCCACTAACGATGAGATCGATAAGCTCCGTCTCTCCGCCACAGCAGCCTTATGTGAGCGCAAGGATGTAATCGTGGTTTCGTCGGTATCCTGTATCTATGGCTTAGGTGCACCTCAGGAGTTTTTTGATATGATGATCTCTCTTCGCCCTGGAATGGAGAAGGACCGTGATGAGGTTATCAAACAGCTGATCGATATCCAGTACACAAGAAATGAGATGGATTTTCACCGTGGAACATTTCGTGTCCGGGGTGATGTGCTGGAGATCTTTCCGGCGAATTCTACAGACCGGGCAGTGCGTGTGGAATTTTTCGGAGATGAGATCGAGCGTATCACAGATATCGATGTGCTTACCGGAGAGATTAAAAGTGTGGAAAACCATGCAGCGATTTTCCCTGCATCTCATTACGTTGTGCCTCAGGAGCAGATCCGTCGTGCAGCAGATGCCATTTTGGAAGAGATGAAGCAGCAGGTGGAATACTTTAAAAGTGAGGATAAGCTGATTGAGGCTCAGAGAATTGCGGAGCGTACCAACTTTGATGTGGAAATGATGAAGGAAACGGGATTCTGCTCCGGGATCGAGAACTATTCCAGACACCTGACAGGGCTTGCACCGGGGCAGCCACCGTATACACTGATGGATTACTTCGGAGATGATTTTTTACTTATTATAGATGAGTCCCATAAGACAGTTCCCCAGGTTGGCGGTATGTATGCCGGTGATCAGAGCCGTAAACAGACACTGGTGGATTACGGCTTCCGACTTCCGTCTGCCAAGGATAACCGTCCATTGAGCTTTGATGAATTCGAGAACAAGCTTGACCAGGTAATGTTTGTATCTGCGACACCGGGAGAATATGAATATGACCATGAGCTTCTCCGCGCAGAGCAGATCATCCGTCCTACAGGGCTTCTTGATCCGAAGGTGGAGGTGCGTCCGATCGAAGGACAGATCGATGATCTTGTAGCAGAAGTAAATAAGGAAATTGAAAAGAAAAATAAAGTCCTGATCACGACCCTGACCAAACGTATGGCAGAGGACCTTACCGATTATATGAAGGATCTGGGAATCCGTGTCCGATACCTTCATTCAGACATTGACACTCTGGAACGTGCGGAAATCATCCGCGATATGCGCCTGGATGTGTTTGATGTGCTAGTCGGGATCAACCTTCTGCGAGAAGGACTGGATATTCCGGAGATCACGCTGGTAGCGATCCTGGATGCAGATAAGGAAGGCTTCCTTCGTTCGGAAACATCCCTGGTACAGACTATCGGCCGTGCTGCCCGGAACAGCGAAGGCCATGTGATCATGTATGCAGATAATATGACAGAATCCATGGAAAAAGCAATCTCGGAGACAGAAAGAAGGAGAGCGATACAGGAGGCTTACAACAGGGAGCATGGCATCACTCCAACCACGATCAAGAAGGCGGTCCGTGATCTGATCGCTGTTTCGAAGAAGGTGGCAGAGACAGAAGTGAAGCTTAAGAAGGATCCGGAATCCATGAACCGAAAAGAACTGACGAAGGTGATCGCTCAGGTAGAGAAGCAGATGCGTGCTGCGGCAGCAGACCTGAATTTCGAGCAGGCTGCTGAGCTGAGAGACAAGATGCTCGAATTAAAAAAGAATCTGGAAGAATTAACGGAATAGGCTGCGAAGCAGCTGACAGTACAACACCCCTGGCTGTAATATCCAGGGGTGTTGTCGGGTATGCTCGATCTGTTTTGGGGAAAAGCTTATTTTGTAGTTGAAAAGCCCAGGGAGCGCAGGGTGATGCCGGAGCCCTTGAGAAGATCAGTCCAATATGGAATAGCCATATCCAGAGTGTCGTTGGCAAGCTCGGAAGCATCTTTTTGTGTCAGAATCTGCCTTAGCTTGGAAGAACTAATCCTGGGAGCGGCCTCTGTAACACAGACTGTGCCAGGCAGAATTGCCGATTCTGCCGGAAGCATGGTCAGTACAAAGACTGTTATCAGAGATATCAGGATTTTTTTCCATTTTTTCATAGCGATCCCTCCTTCGAAAAAATATGATGGTTCTCTTTATTGATTGATTATAAGTAAAATTCCGGAGAAGGGCACTGGCATTTGTGCCAGTAACTTTGTTATAAAGAAGAGAAGAAGTTATGTATGCTGTTCCCGATAGGCGGAAGGTGTGATCCCCATTTTCTTTTTGAAGCTGGTGCTGAAATAATATTGATTGGCATAACCACATTTCAGGCTGATCTCCTTCAGACTCATAGTAGTCGTAGTCAGGTAACGGGCGGCTGCGGAAATTCGCTGAGATGTGATAAAGTCACTGAGACTGATTCCCTGATTTTTTTTGAAAAGAGCACTTAAATAAGCAGGGCTTACATTGGCAGAGGCAGCAATATCATTGAGGCAGAGCGTATTGTCAGTGTAGTGTTCGTTGATATAGGAAATCACCAGTTCGCAGAGCTTCTGGTGATAATCATTCATGGAGGAATCAAGCTTCCGACATAAAAGATGGCACAGATCCTTCAGCCATTGACATAGCTCTTCCGTATTATGAAACTCATTTATGTGGTTGTAAACATACAAAATTTTAGCTTCAAGGTCATGCGTATCCAGATTTAATTCATAGAAAAATTTCAGGATCCGGCCAAGAAGAGAATAAATCTGTATGAAAGCGAAATTCTTTGTGCGAAATTTCTGAGTGAGCCAGTCGGAAAAATTCTGAAACCAGAGATCTATGGCAGCGGTATCCTTTTTGCAGAGAAGCCGGATCAGTTCATCCTCCTTTGTATCTGAAAAATCTGCAACAGACAGATCGGAACCCAGAGCCTCTCTTCCGTCAAAGATATTCTGATGCGGGAAAAAGAATCTGTATTCCAGTGCATGTACGGCGCTTTTATAAGAATGGTTCAGGTTCCAAAAATCCTGGACAATTGTTCCAATACCTGCGTTGAGAGAAAGTCCCAGTGGCTGGCAGGCATCTGCGATTGAGGAAATAAGTCCGCTGGTAAGCTGGCGGAAGCTGTTGGACTGACAGCCGCTGTGTCCCAGAATGCACAGATAGCCATCCATATCCGGGAGAAGATACACAAAATCAAGAGAAGCGGTTTCCTCAGTTATCAGATCCTGAAGGTTGAAAAGCTCCATCTGAAACTTTTCAATCCCGTAAACAGCTTTTAGATCCGGAGCATTTTCAAGCTCCAGAATAACAACTGTATAAAAATCATAATTCAGCTCCAGGTTCAGATACTTAAGATAAGGCTTCAGTCGGTAGGCTGCTTCAGAAGACGGAAGGTGTGTGATCTCGCGGAAAAATTTTTCCGTAAGAAGAGGCCTGCTTTGTTTCAGAAGCTGGAGATTTTTCTGTTCCTTTTCCATCAGTGCAAAAGCGTTTTTTACCTTCTGGATAAGATAGGCATAATCCAGAGGCTTTTCGATATAATCCAGAGCACCGAGGAGCAGAGCGCGTCTTGCATATTCAAATTTATCATAGGCACTGATCAGGATGATCTTCACCATAGGATTGATCTCAAGAGCTTGACGGCTCATGGAAATGCCGTCAAGATCAGGCATTTCAATGTCAGAAATGATCAGATCTGCCGGTTCTTTTTTCATGGCTTCGATAGCAGAGGTTCCATTGTAGCAGACATGGATGATCTCTGCATTCAGTGTTTCCCAGTCTATGTTTTTTTCGATACCTTCTGCAGATAAGTAATTATCATCTACGATCATTATTTTTTTCATCGATATCTTCCTCCATCTGTTCGAATTCAATGGTGACGTATGTGCCGTTTCCGGGGTTGCTGCGGATCCTTACGGAACCGTTTCCGTATAATGGGTTGGAAATACGGGAACTTACGTTGGAAATTCCAAAATGCTTCTCATAATCAATAACATTATGCTCAATAGCATGGCGCAGCTGTGCAAGGGTTTCGGAGTCCATGCCGGCACCGTTGTCCTCAATGGAGATCACAACCGTATCATCGCCATAAAGAACATGGATCGAAATGAAAACAGCTGGTGTGCCCGAAGAAATCCCGTGCAGAATGGAATTTTCGAGAAATGGCTGAAGTGTAAACTTGCAGATCAGGAAATTTTCGATTCCATCTTCTGCTTCGATCTCCCAGTCCAGATTATCTTTATGACAGAGCTTTTCCATTTCCAGATAAAGCCGGGCAATTTCCAATTCATCTTTAATAGGAATAAGTTCCTTTGATTTACGCAGGGTAAGACGGTAAAAGGCAGTCGGATTTGCAATCATCTGATCAGCAATGTCAAGCTTTCCAAGGGACTGGCAGGTACGGATCGATCCCAGGATATTGTAAAGAAAATGCGGATTGATCTGTGACTGGAGCAGCTGGTATTTCAGACGTTCTTCGTTTACGGAAAGATTTACAATGGACTTCAGGTTTCCGGCTATTGTGTGCTGCATATCTTCAAAGGTGATGCCCAGTCTGTCAATCTCATCATACCTGGAAGGATCATCCGGGTGGGGAACAGTAACGATAGATAGATGTTCCGGGTCATATCCCAGCTGAAAGGCTTCCATTGCATAGGAAAGTGCAGTGATCTTCCGGGTAAGATTTTCGGAAAACAGGATAACGATGATAACAGTAAGGAGCAAGAAAATAAGGACAGTGATCAGTAAGGCACGGATCAGGATGTGCGTGTTGCCCTGAATATAGCTTTCCGGGATTTCGGTAACATGAAGCCAGCCATTGCTTAAGGTGCAGCAGTTATAATATTTGTCGCCGCTGTGAAAAGAAGAATCTGCATTTCCTTTGAGTTTCTGAAACTGTGCTTTGGAAATTCCGGATAAATTCAGTGAGGATGTATTTTTTGCTGCAATCTCTCCGTGATCTGTGAGAATGTAGCTGTATATGCGGGAATCCAAAGCAGCAGGCTGCAGATAAGTGGTAAGCTCTGAGGTGTCCAGAGCAATGCCGTAGGCGTATTCCAGAATACCGGTGGCCTGATTTTTCAGTGCCCGGACGCAGAGGATCACATCGGCAGATGATTTTTTTGTGGACAGTATTTTAGGCAGAGGCATATTGGAAACCGGTATCCAGACAGAGGAAAAGCCTGAACCGGAAACAATATTTTTATCCAGACCATATGCAGAAAGCTCATCTGTGGAAAAGAAGTACAGGCTTTCTTTTGAACCGAGCTGATCGGGCTGCAGAAAAACATATATATGGAAGAAATCGAATGTGGATTTATACAGCGAAATATTGTTTTTTACAGTGGTGAATTTTTTCAGTGCATCTACCTTATTAGAGGAAGGCTGATTTAGGGAGTACATTTGAAACTGTATGGTATCTGCTACATTTTCAACCTGACCGAGGCGGTCGTTCAGCTGAGAGACCAGCTGCTTGTCAGTCATTACGGCAGAATCGATGATACGATCTCTGGCAATGTTATAGGAAATGTGATAGCTGATGAAGGTCAGGGAAATCAGAGGTACCATAGTTGCGATCAGAAATGCGAGCAGGAGCTTATAGCGAAATGAGGAAAAAATGGGTGGGATACATTTGTGGAATTTCATAGTACATACTCTCCTTTATGTCGAAAACAAATTAATGAAACCGAATCCAGCTGTGAAAAAAAGCCGTTACAAATATAGATTATATAAAAGGATTATAAAAAATTAACAACAAAAATACAAGAGAACGAAAAATAATATAAAGAAATCATAAAATATTGTATTTAGAATGAGGGGGCTCTCTGGTATCCTTAAACCATCAAAAACAGGTGTGGACAAACACGAAAATGTCCAGAAAGGAAGAAAGATATGAAGAAAAAAGTAATGAGTGCAGTTTTGGCAGCAGCGATGGTTGTGGGTATGGCAGGTAACGTGGTTACTGTTTCCGCAGAGGAGAAATATGATCTTACCTTATACAGCATCGACACCACAGACCCGGATTTTGAGGACTGGCTTGCAAATGTGGAAGATGCCACGGGCCTGAACATTAATGTAATTGCGGCACCTACAGATACAGATACCCGTCAGCAGAAGATCACCACAATGCTTTCCACAGGAGATGCTTCCGTGGATGTCATTCAGATCAACGATGAGATGAGTGCGGCATTTAAAAATTCCGGATGGCTGGAAGGACTGAATGATACAGTAATGACAGATGATATCGCTGATCAGTTTGCCCAGGGATATGTAAAGAATATGATCACAGATAAGGACGGAAACATTATCGGTGTTCCAGGCTATACAGGATATTTTGCATTCTGGGTAAATCAGGAGATCATGGATGAGGTCGGAATCAAATCCATTGATACAAAAGAGGATTTCATGAAGTATATGAAGGCTGTTTCCAAGGACGGAAGATTCGGCTACGGCGGTTCCTGGGAGAAAACTTATGCATTTAACGAGCTTGCACAGTTTGTAAACATGTTCGGCGGCGATTATTTTGACTGGACCAAAGAGGAAAACAAGGAAGCAGTTCAGTTCCTCCACGATCTGGTTGCTGATAAAGAAACATCCATCGAGCAGATCGCTGATAAATATGAGCAGATGAATCCGAAGATCAATGACGGAAAATACGGATGCTGGTTCATGTGGGGCCTTGGAACAGATTATGCAAAGGCAGATATGCTTGGCGCAGATAAGATCCACATGGAAATGGTACCGGATTTCAGCGGCAAGGGAGAGCGTGCGATCTTTACAGATTCCTGGAGCTATGTTCTCAACAAAGCATCCAAGAATAAAGATGCAGCTGTGAAATTCCTCCAGTATATGGCTGATGAAGGCGGAATGGAAGCTTCCTATAAAGCATTTGACAGATATCCTGCAAGAAAGGATGTTGCAGAGAAGGTAGTTCCGGATTCTGACCCGGCAAAAGAAATGTACAGCAGATATGCAAATGAATGCAATGTACAGGGACGTCCGATGGTGGCACAGACAATGGAATTTATCAGCGATATGGGAACAATCTTCCAGTCCTGTATGAAAGACGAGATTACAGTTGATGAGTTCTGCAAGAAGGCTCAGGATGTGGTAGATATGTATAAGTAAAAGATATAAAAAAACAGCAATGTAAAGCAGAGGTAAAAGTCTGCTTTACATTGCTTGATGAACAGGGAGGAAAGTTCCATGACAATAAGCAAAAAAAATATGAAGTGGATACCATGGCTTTTGATCCTGCCGGTTGTACTGATTCGAGGTTTTACAACAGTATATCCCATTCTGATGACTGTGAAAAACAGCTTCTTTAATATCAGTATCCTTGCAGGTATCAATGAATTTATAGGCTTCAAGAATTACCTGAAGGTATTTTCTGATCCTAAAGTGCTCACATCGATCAGCTTTACGGCAATATTTGTGGTTGCTTCCATGATCTTTCATGTGATCCTCGGAGTTATCCTGGCACTGATCCTGAATATGAAATTCAAAGGCCGCCGTTTTCTGAGGACCATCGTGCTGATCCCGTGGGCTATGCCTGCAGTAGTAGCCGGTATGGCTGCAAAATGGGCATTTAACAATGATTATGGTCTGATCAATGATTTTATCCGCTGGTTTGTACCGGGTTACCAGAACAGCTGGCTGATCAATACAGGTACTGCAAGAGCAGCGGTAATTGCAATGGACCTGTGGAAGGACCTTCCGTTCTTTGCAATTCTTGTACTTTCCGGACTTCAGTTTATTTCCGGCGATATCTATGAGGCAGCAAAGGTAGACGGTGCAAACGGGATCCAGAGCTTTTTCCGGATCACACTTCCGCTGATCGCAAAAAATGTCCTGACTTTATGTATTCCGTTCACACTCTGGAGACTGACAACCTTCGATCTGGTTTATTCCATGACATCTGGAGGCCCTGGAGAGGATACTGCGCTGATCGCATACAGAATCACAACAGAAGCATTTACAAATCTAAACGTAGGATATGCTTCGGCGCTGGCTATGCTGCTGTTTGTTGTAATGGCGATCTTCAGCTGGCTGAATATACGTGTTATGAATAAGTTTGACAGTTAGGGGGAATTATCGTGAAGAATACAGGAAAATATAATGTTTATCATGGAGTGGTAGCCGTTGGAAGATGGGTTCTGTTTGCAGTTGTGGCTTTTCTGATCCTGTTCCCGGTTTACTGGATCTTTATTTCTTCGATCACACCGTCAGGAGAACTGTTTAAAACACCGATCGATTATCTTCCGGATCATCCCACACTGGAAAGCTATAAATTTCTGATACAGAATGTAGGACTGCTTTCAAAGATCGGAAATACAGTTCTGATCGTAGGCATTACACTTGTGATCAGTACCGTGCTGTGTGCAATGGCTGCCTATGGCTTCTCAAGATTTAACTCAAAGGGAGTTTCTGTTGCATTTGCGTTTGTTCTGGCTACCATGCTGATCCCTGAGGTTGTCACAGCCCGCCCGCTGTATGAGTTTATGCAGAAGGTAAAGCTGTATGATACATATCCGGGACTTATCCTTCTTTATATCAGTACCGTTATACCGTTTACGGTTCTGATCCTCAGAAACTTTGTCGGTGAGATCCCGATCTCACTGGAGGAGGCAGCTGCTATTGACGGCGCATCTTTTTCACAGAGACTGTTTACGATCGTTCTGCCGCTGATGAAGCCGGCAATCGCTACGGTTTGCATTATCAACTTTATTACCTGTCTGAATAACTTTTTCACACCGTTGTTTTATTCAAATGGTATTCAGGTACTTTCTGTTTCCATCGTACAGCTTCCGTTACGTGACAACATGTATGGAGTTCCGTGGGATCTGGTCAGCGCCATGGGATGGATCATCCTTCTTCCGATCATTATCTTTGTAGCTGTTTTTGAGAAACAGATCATGGATGGTATCATGGCAGGTGGAGTAAAAGCGTAAATATAATATTTTTAATTTCCAAAAGAGAGGAGAAAACAGATATGTATCAGGCATTTACAGGCGGACTGGGAGGGATCGCACTTGCAAAGCATGGAAAAAGCCGTGCGATCAACGCAGAAAATCCTCATGGAGAAAAAGGCAGAGGCGGTATGGCTGCAAGTCATCTGGGACCGTCCAGAAAAGGAAGCCCGTGTCTCAGGGATATTGAGCCGGGAACTGTGGTAACTCTGGCAGAAATGGAAGGACCGGGACAGATCAATCATATCTGGATCACCGTTGATAACAAGACTACAGAGGCAGATTGCTTTGTACTGAGAGATCTTGTAATCCGTATGTACTGGGATGACGAGGAAACTCCTTCCGTGGAAAGTCCTCTGGGTGATTTCTTCTGCTGCGGATTCGGAAGGGAATGTTTTGTAAATTCTGTTCCGGTGGCTGTTGTTCCAAACAGGGGCTTTAACTGCTATTTCCCGATGCCGTTTAAGAAGAAAGCAAAGATCACACTGGAAAACCAGCATGCAAATAAAATCCCGGCTTTCTTTTATCAGGTAGATTACTGTCTCTATGATGAGCTTCCGGACGATATTGCTTATTTCCATGCGCAGTGGAGAAGGGAACGGTTGACAGAAAAAACAAAAGATTATACAATTTTGGATGGAGTAAAAGGAAAAGGCCATTATATAGGAACCTACATGGCACTTACCACACTGGAACGTTACTGGTGGGGCGAGGGAGAAATGAAGTTTTATATTGACGGAGATGAGGAGTATCCGACCATCTGTGGAACAGGAACGGAAGATTACTTTGGTGGTTCCTGGAGCTTTGCCAAACAGGTGGATGGAAAAACCGTGGAACAGAATTATAACACGCCGTATCTGGGATATCCGTATTATTCTGCCCATGACGAGCTGATCCACAATTTTTATCATAATGATGACTGCCCGCCAATGAGAGGCTTTTACAGATGGCATTTACAGGATCCAATCTGCTTTGAAGAGGATCTTCGCGTTACGATTCAGCAGATAGGCGTCGGATACCGTGGCCTGTTTGAACGACAGGATGATGTGGCAAGTGTAGCGTACTGGTATCAGACACTTCCTCATGCACCGTTCCAGCCGTTGATGTCAAAAGAGGATAGATGGCCCAGATAAAAAGGGTGGTAGAGATTGAAAAAACAGGTATTTTGCGGGGTATTTGCCCTGGCTCTGGCAGTGACAGGATGTGGAGTCCAGAAGAAGGAGGCTGCATCTGATATTGTGCCGGAGAACAGACAGGAACTGACGATCCTTCATGTGGATGCAGGCACAGAAGGCTTTGATTCTTTTATCAGCCAGGCGGAAAAAGATCTTGGAATAAAGATCCATATTGAAAAATGTCCGGCCAATGCGGACAATCGCCAGGCCAAAATAGCAACTCTTCTGACATCAGGAGATGATTCTGTTGATCTGATCACAGTAAATGATGAGATGATATCCGAATTTAAACATAAGGGATTTCTTCTTCCGTTGGAAGATACGGTTATGACAGAGGAGACAGCGGCGAATTTTCTGCAGGAATACCTGAAAGAAATATGCATGTCAGACGGACATATTTTTTCGGTACCGTTCAGGATGGATATCATGGCATTCTGGGTGAACCAGGAATTGCTGGATCAGGCTGGTCTGGACAGACTCTCCTGTCTCAGTGATCTTGAGATCCTTCAGAAAAAGCTTCAGAATACGGGAAAATATGCATATGGGGATGCATGGGAGATTTCTTACATATATAATAGTATCAGCGAGTATGTCGATTTTTTCGGAGGAGATTATACAGACTGGACGGATCCGAAAACAAGAGAAGCGGCAGAATATATGAAGCGAATGCTGGATACAGGGATGATATCAGAGGAGAATCTGATCGACCAGCATGACCAGCTGAATGAAAAATTTATAAACGGCCAGTATGGATGTATGTTTATGTATACCGGTGTGTTGAGTACTTTTCAGAATGCAGGCGTGTATGGAAAAGATAAGATCCATATGGCACCATTTCCGGAATTTGACGAGAAGGTGACCAATATCGCAACCTGGCAGTATGTACTGAATAAAAATTCTGATCATAAAGAAGCAGCTCTGAAGTTCCTTCAGTATGTGTCCGGATATGAGGCCAGCAAAAATTACGGACAGCTGACAAAAATGTGTCCGGCAAGACTGGATGTGATCGAGGATAAGAATTTTGATCTGGATGGCATTGAAATGGTCCGGCAATATCTGAAAGATTATAAGCTGAAGGCAAGACCACTGTGTGCCGATTCCATAGAAGCTGTTTCGTCCATGGGAACGGAATTTCAGAAATATGTGCTGGGACAGAAAACAGAAGCGGAATTTTTTGCCGGGGCACAGAACTGCATAGACCAGTATTACAAAAAAGCATCGTACTGATGCTTTTTTTGTTTTGAAAAAATAAGAACTTTTTTTCAAAACATATTGACAAATATTTTACATGGTGATATCTTAAAGACTGTAGATGTTAGCACTCCACTAAAATGAGTGCTAACAGATATAAAAAAAGAATCAACATCCGTCAGGAAGAATAAAAAGGAAAGGAGATGGCTTCATGGAAGAGGTGTTGAATGAGCGCAAGCAAAAAATCTTAAAAGCAATCATCAAGACCTATATGGAGACCGGAGAACCGGTTGGTTCCAGGACCATTTCCAAGTATGCGGATCTCAATGTAAGTTCCGCAACGATCCGAAATGAAATGTCAGACCTGACAGATATGGGCTATATCGTCCAGCCTCATACCTCAGCAGGAAGGATTCCTTCAGATAAAGGCTACAGACTTTACGTCAATGAGCTGATGAAGGAGAAGGAAGCGGAGGTTGCAGAGCTGCGAGATCTGATCATTGAGAAGACAGATAAGATGGATAAGGTGCTTAAGAAGGTTGCGAAGGTTCTTGCTTCCAATACCAACTATGCTACCATGGTTTCCGTTCCGCAGTACAGCGGCAACAAGATCAAGTTCATCCAGCTGTCGAGAATGAGCGAGCTTCAGCTTGTGGCAGTGGTTGTCAGTGACAACAATACAGTCCGGAACCAGATCATCAATCTGGATGAGGAAATGGACGACCAGACGATCCTGAAACTGAATCTTCTTCTTAACACCAATCTCAATGGGATCCCGATTCAGGATATCAACCTTGGGATGATCGCCAGACTGAAGGAACAGGCAGGCAGCCACAGCGGTGTGGTGGCAACGGTTCTGGATGCAGTGGCAGCCACCATTCATGTGGAAGAGGAAGATATGGAGATCTATACTTCAGGTGCAACTAACATCTTCAAGTATCCGGAGCTTGCCGATAAAGAGAAGGCAACGGAGCTGATCTCCGCATTTGAGGAGAAGCATGAACTTGCCGATCTTGTAAAAGAACAGATGTCAGATGGAGAGAATACAGGAATCCAGGTTTACATCGGTGATGAGATGCCGATCCAGACCATGAAGGACTGCAGCATTGTAACTGCCAGATATGAACTGGGAGACGGAATGTACGGAACCATCGGGATCATCGGTCCCAAACGAATGGATTATGAGAATGTAGTGGACAGTCTGAAGGAACTGAAGAATCATCTGGATGACGTTTTGAAAAAGAAGAAAACTTAGAAAGGCGGTAGAAAAAAAGTGTCGGAGGAAACAAAGAAAACATCCGAAGAGCAGGAAGCGGAGAAGGAAATCCCCGTAACTGACGGAGATCAGGAAGAAGAAAACCTGACACCGGAGGGAGAAGATCTGCCGGAGGAAGAAAACAATACTCCAGGCGAAGAAGCTGCCTCAGAGGATAAAAAAGAAGAAAAATCAAAAACTTCCTTTTTCGGAAAGAAGAAAAAAGATAAATCTGAGCAGAAGGTGGAGGAACTTACCGATCGCCTGAAGCGTACCATGGCTGAATTTGATAATTTCCGTAAAAGAACGGAAAAAGAAAAATCCAGCATGTACATCATCGGCGCAAAAGAGATCGTTGAAAAGATCCTGCCGGTTGTGGATAACTTCGAAAGAGGTCTTGCACAGGCACAGGAAGGCGATGCTTTTGCAGATGGAATGAAAATGATCTACAAGCAGCTTACCACAACACTGGATGAGCTTGGTGTGAAGCCGATCGAAGCAGTGGGAAAGGAATTCAACCCGGATTTCCATAATGCAGTGATGCATGTGGAGGATGAAGAGGTTGGAGAGAACATCGTGGTGGAAGAATTTCAGAAGGGCTACACCTACAAGGATTTCGTAGTACGCCACAGTATGGTAAAGGTTGCAAACTAACTGACAACAAACTTTATTTTAACAGATACAGACTAAAACAGGAGGAAAAAATCATGGGAAAGATTATTGGTATTGACTTAGGTACAACAAACAGCTGTGTAGCCGTAATGGAAGGTGGACAGCCGACAGTTATCGCAAATACAGAAGGCGCAAGAACAACACCATCCGTTGTAGCATTCACAAAAACAGGAGAGCGTCTGGTAGGTGAGCCTGCAAAACGTCAGGCAGTTACAAATGCAGACAGAACAATCTCCTCTATCAAAAGAGAGATGGGTACCGATTACCGTGTAACCATCGATGACAAGAAATATTCTCCACAGGAGATTTCCGCAATGATCCTTCAGAAACTGAAAAAGGATGCAGAGGCATATCTTGGTGAGAAAGTAACAGAGGCAGTTATCACAGTTCCGGCTTACTTCAACGATGCTCAGCGTCAGGCTACCAAAGATGCAGGTAAGATCGCAGGTCTTGATGTAAAACGTATTATCAACGAGCCTACAGCAGCAGCTCTTGCATATGGTCTTGACAATGAGAAAGAGCAGAAGATCATGGTATACGACCTTGGCGGCGGTACATTCGATGTATCCGTGATCGAGATCGGTGATGGTGTTATCGAGGTTCTTTCCACAGCTGGTAACAACCGTCTTGGTGGAGATGACTTTGATAAGAAGGTCACAGATTACATGCTTTCCGAGTTCAAGAGAACAGAGGGCGTAGACTTAAGCAACGACAAGATGGCTCTTCAGAGACTGAAAGAGGCAGCTGAGAAGGCTAAGAAAGAGCTTTCTTCCGCAACAACAACAAACATCAACCTTCCGTTCATCACAGCTACAGCTGAGGGACCGAAGCATTTTGATATGAACCTTACAAGAGCTAAATTTGATGAGCTGACACATGACCTTGTAGAGATGACTGCAGAGCCGGTTCGCCGTGCACTGTCTGATGCAGGTATCACAGCTTCTGAGCTTGGCCAGGTACTTCTGGTTGGTGGTTCTTCCCGTATTCCGGCTGTACAGGATAAGGTAAGACAGTTAACTGGCAAAGAGCCAAGCAAGAACCTGAACCCGGATGAGTGTGTTGCACTTGGTGCTTCCGTACAGGGTGGTAAACTTGCAGGTGATGCAGGTGCCGGTGATATCCTTCTTCTGGATGTTACTCCGCTGTCTCTGTCCATCGAGACAATGGGTGGTATCGCAACTCGTCTGATCGAGAGAAATACTACAATTCCTACAAAGAAGAGCCAGATCTTCTCCACAGCAGCAGATAACCAGACAGCTGTAGATATCAACGTTGTACAGGGTGAGCGTCAGTTCGCGAAAGACAACAAATCCCTCGGCCAGTTCCGTCTGGATGGAATCCCGCCAGCACGTCGTGGAGTTCCGCAGATTGAGGTAACATTTGATATTGATGCCAACGGTATCGTTAATGTATCCGCTAAAGACCTTGGAACAGGTAAAGAGCAGCACATCACGATCACAGCTGGTTCCAATATGTCCGATTCCGATATCGACAAAGCTGTCAAAGAAGCAGCTGAGTTCGAGGCTCAGGATAAGAAACGTAAAGAGGCGATCGACACAAGAAACAATGCAGACTCCATGGTATTCCAGGTTGAGAATGCACTGAAAGAAGCTGGCGACAAGCTTGACGCAAACGATAAAGCAAGTGTTGAGGCTGACCTCAATGCACTGAAAGATCTTCTTGCACAGACAGCAAATGCTCAGGAGCTTACTGATTCTCAGGTTGCAGATATCAAGGCTGCACAGGAGAAGATGATGGAGAGCGCTCAGAAACTGTTCTCCAAGATGTATGAGCAGACTCAGGGAGCTCAGGGTCAGGCTGGTCCTGGACCGGATATGGGCAACATGGGCGGAAACGCTGGTGCTCAGGGCGGAAATGAAGCAGGATACGGCGATGATGTTGTAGATGCTGATTACAAGGAAGTCTAAGACAAGTAGGAAATAATTACAATGGCTGATAAAAGAGATTATTATGAAGTCTTAGGTGTGGATAAAAACGCCGACGACGCAACATTAAAAAAAGCATATCGTAAGCTGGCCAAGAAATATCACCCGGATGTAAATCCGGGTGATAAAGAGGCTGAAGCGAAATTCAAAGAGGCGACAGAGGCTTACTCCGTTTTAAGTGATGCCGACAAGAGAAGACAGTATGATCAGTTTGGTCATGCGGCATTTGAAAACGGCGGCGGAGGCGGTGCCGGCGGCTTTGGTGGATTTGACTTCAACGGTGCGGATATGGGAGACATCTTCGGAGATATCTTCGGAGACCTGTTCGGCGGCGGAGGCAGAACCAGACGGGCCAACAATGGACCGATGAAGGGTGCCAACCTTCGTGCACGTGTGAACATTACTTTTGAGGAAGCGGTTTTCGGATGCGAGAAAGAGCTGGAAATCGTTCTCAAAGATGAGTGTACCACATGTCACGGAACCGGAGCGAAACCGGGAACATCACCGATCACCTGTCCGAAATGTAAAGGCCAGGGCCAGATCGTTTACACCCAGCAGTCCATGTTTGGTATGGTACGTAATGTTCAGACCTGTCCGGATTGTAACGGAACCGGTAAGGTGATCAAGGACAAATGCAGTGCCTGCCGTGGAACCGGATATACCTCTTCCAGAAAGAAGATCCAGGTATCTGTACCGGCCGGTATCGACAATGGCCAGTGCATCCGTATCCGTGAAAAAGGTGAGCCGGGAACCAACGGCGGTCCGAGAGGAGATCTGCTGGTTGAGGTAAATGTAGCCCGTCATCCGATCTTCCAGAGACAGGATATGAATATCTTTTCAACAGCTCCGATCACATTTGCACAGGCTGCACTTGGCGGTGAGATGCGTATTAATACCGTTGACGGTGAGGTTTCCTATGAGGTGAAACCGGGAACACAGACGGATACAAGAATCCGCCTGAAGGGCAAAGGTGTTCCGTCATTACGTAACAAGAACGTTCGTGGTGACCACTATGTAACACTGGTAGTCCAGACTCCGACTAACCTTAATGAGGAGGCAAAGAAAGCTTTGGAGGCTTTTGATGCGGCATGCGGAAACCGTCCGTCAGAGGACAGCACATCCGAGACTTCCGAAAAAACCGAAAAGAAGAAAAAAGGTTTCCGTGAGAAAGTTAAGGAAATGTTTGAGGAATAAATAAAGTGAAAACAGGAAAGAGGCACAAAATGCCTCTTTCTTTTTTTTCTGTATTCGTGTATATTAAAAGAAGTGCCCGTTTTCGGGACAATAGAAAACAGGCGACAGACAGGAACGAAAATCCGTAAATGTGTATACAGCATAAGGAGATATAAAAGATGAAATGGAACCGTTTTACACTTAAGACAAAAACAGAGGCAGAGGATATTGTGATCTGTACACTTGCCGAGGTGGGGATTGAAGGTGTGGAGATCCAGGACAAGCAGCCACTGACCGATGAGGATAAGGCACAGATGTTTGTGGATATCATGCCGGAAGGACCAGCAGATGACGGGATCGCATATCTGAACTTCTATCTGGAAGAGGATGCGGATACCGAGGCAATCCTGAAAGATGTGAAGGCTGCACTGGAGGATCTGAGAAGCTTTGTGGATATCGGAGAGGCAACCATCACAGAATCCCAGACAGAGGACAAGGACTGGATCAATAACTGGAAACAGTACTTCCATCAGTTCTATGTAGACGACATTCTGATCGTACCGTCCTGGGAAGAAGTGAAGGCAGAAGATAAGGACAAGATGATCCTCCACATTGATCCGGGAACTGCCTTTGGTACAGGAATGCATGAGACCACACAGCTTGTGATCCGTCAGCTGAAGAAATTTGTGAAGCCGGGAATGGAGATCCTTGATGTGGGAACCGGAAGTGGAATCCTGGGGATCGTTGCACTGAAGCTTGGTGCAGGTCATGTGGTTGGTACAGACCTTGATCCCTGTGCAGTTCCGGCAGTATCTGAGAACAAGGAGGCCAACCAGATCGAGGAGAAATCTTTTGACATGATGATCGGAAATATCATCGATGACAAAGAAGTTCAGAATCAGGTCGGATATGAGAAATATGATATCGTAACTGCAAATATTCTGGCAGATGTTCTGGTACCGCTGACTCCGGTGATCGTTGCACAGATGAAAAAAGGCGCTTACTACATTACATCAGGCATCTTGGATGTAAAGGAGGATGTCGTAGTGAAGGCTGTAAAAGACGCCGGACTGACTCTGGTAGAAGTGACTCATCAGGGCGAGTGGGTATCTGTGACAGCAAGAAAGGACTGATCTCATGCAGCGATTTTTTGTGGAACCTCATCAGATTGACGGGGACAGACATGAGATCCATATCACAGGAAGTGACGTCAACCATATCGTAAACGTACTCCGCATGAAAAAAGACGAGGAGCTCTGGATCAGCGATAAGGAAAAAGAATATCACTGTGTGATCGAAAACGCGGGGGAGGATGAAGTCCTGCTTCATATCCTCTATGTACAGGAGCCGGATTATGAGCTGCAGAACCGTATTTATCTTTTTCAGGGACTGCCGAAGGCTGATAAGATGGAGCTGATCATCCAGAAGGCAGTAGAGCTTGGAGCATATTCCGTAGTTCCGGTTTCAACCAGACGCTGCGTGGTAAAACTGGATAACAAAAAAGCAGAAAAAAAAGTATCCCGCTGGCAGCAGATCGCAGAAAGTGCGGCAAAACAATCCAAGCGTATGCTGGTGCCGGAGGTACATTCCGTGATGACCTTTAAAGAAGCCCTTGTCTATGCAAAAGAACTGGACGTTCTATTGATCCCTTATGAGCTTGCAAAGGGAATGAAAGAGACGAAAGAACTGATCCGGTCGATCGAACCGGGAAAAAGCATCGGTGTCTTTATCGGCCCTGAGGGTGGTTTTGAAGAGCAGGAAGTGGCAGATGCCATGGAAGCCGGTGCGAAACCCATCACCCTGGGACACCGGATCTTACGGACAGAAACCGCGGGACTCGCAGTACTTTCTGTTCTGATGTTTCAACTGGAGGATGAATAGATTATGGAAGCATATTTTGACAATTCCGCGACAACGAGATGCTTCGATGAAGTAAAGGATATTGTCTGCAAAACCATGACAGAAGATTTCGGAAATCCTTCTGCCATGCATAAAAAGGGAATGGAAGCGGAGAATTATGTCCGCAGAAGTGCCCAGACCCTTGCAAAATTACTGAAAGTGAATGAAAAAGAGATTCTTTTTACCTCCGGTGGAACAGAATCGGATAACCTTGCTATCATCGGTGGTGTGGAAGCCAATAAGCGAATGGGAAACCATATCATCACAACTGCAGTAGAGCATGCAGCAGTGGCCCAGCCTTTTGCTTATCTGAAGGAACAGGGCTATGAGGTGACCATCCTTCCTGTTGATCATCAGGGCGTTGTAAAGCTGGATGCATTGGAAGAGGCTCTTCGTCCGGATACCATTCTGGTGTCTGTGATGTACGTGAACAATGAGGTGGGAGCCGTGATGCCGGTAGAAGAGATCGGAAAGCTTGTCCATGAAAAAAGTCCGAAAGCACTTTTTCATGTAGATGCCATCCAGGCATTCGGAAAGTATCGTATCTATCCGAAAAAGCTGGGGATCGATCTTCTTTCTGTGAGCAGCCACAAGATCCATGGACCAAAGGGCGTAGGCTTTCTCTATATTAACGAAAAAGTAAGAGTACAGCCGCAGATCCTTGGCGGCGGACAGCAGAACGGTATGCGTTCCGGAACAGACAATGTGCCGGGGATCGCAGGCCTTGGCGTTGCCGCAGAGATGGTATACACAGATTTTGATAAAAAGATACAGCACCTCTATGCTCTGAAGGAGCGGATGGCAGAGGGACTTTCAAAGCTTGGCGATGTCACTGTCAACGGAATGCCGTTAATGGAGGGAGCGCCACACATCATGAGTGTAACCTTCCACGGAGTACGGAGTGAGGTTCTTCTCCATACACTGGAAGAATTCGGAGTATATATTTCCGCAGGAAGTGCATGCTCCAGTCATAAGAGAAAACCGAGTGCAACACTGACAGCTATGGGCTTGAGCAGAGCCGATGTGGAAAGTACCGTTCGCATCAGCTTCTGTGAGGAAAATACCTTTGAAGAGGTAGATTACTGCCTGGAAGCACTGGGAAAAACAATTCCGATGCTGCGCAGGTATGCACGTCGATAGAGAATACAGAAGAAAGGGATTTTTATGTTAGTACATGCATTTCTGATCAAATATGCGGAAATTGCCCTTAAGGGAAAAAACCGCTATCGTTTTGAAGATGCTCTCGTACATCAGATGGAGATCGCACTCTCCAAGATCGAGGGAGATTTTGAAGTAAAAAAAGAGCAGGGAAGAGTTTATGTATTCTGCCCGGAGAATTATGATTACGATGAGGCTGTAGATGCGCTGCAGCATGTATTCGGTATTGTAGGCATCTGCCCGGTTATGATCTATGAAGAACAGGGCTTTGAGAAGCTTGCCGAAGATGTTGTGGGTTATATGAAGCAGTGGCATCCGGACTTTAACGGAAGCTTCAAGGTCTGGACACGCCGCGCAAAGAAATCCTATCCGATCAGCTCCATGGAAGTCAGCGCTGAGCTTGGCGGACGTATCCTGGATGCGTTCCCGGAGGCAAGTGTAGATGTTCATCATCCGGAGCTGGATCTTTCTGTTGAGATCCGTGACAAGATTTACGTATATTCCCAGACCATTCCGGGCGCAGGCGGAATGCCCATCGGAACAAACGGAAAAGCCATGCTTCTTCTTTCCGGTGGGATCGACAGTCCGGTTGCCGGCTATATGATCGCAAAACGTGGTGTCAAGATCGATGCGGTATATTTCCATGCACCGCCCTACACCAGTGAGCGCGCAAAACAGAAGGTAGTGGATCTTGCCCGCCTGGTAGCCAAATACAGCGGACCGATCCGTCTCCATGTAGTTAACTTTACAGATATACAGCTTTATATTTATGATCAGTGTCCTCATGATGAGCTTACTATTATCATGAGAAGATATATGATGCGTATTGCCGAGCATTTCGCTAAAAAAGACCGTTGTCTCGGACTTATCACAGGTGAGAGCATCGGACAGGTTGCAAGCCAGACCTTACAGAGCCTTGCTTCTACAAATGAGGTCTGCACACTTCCGGTATATCGTCCGGTGATCGGCTTTGATAAAGAGGAGATCGTCCGTATTTCCAGAAAAATCGATACCTTTGAGACTTCTATTCAGCCGTTTGAGGATTGCTGTACCATCTTTGTAGCGAAACATCCTGTAACAAAGCCGAATCTTAAGGTGATCCGCCGTTCTGAGCAGAAGCTTTCTGAGAAGATCGATGAGCTTATGGAAACGGCTCTGAATACCACAGAGATCATTGAAATTCAGTGATCCGTTTTTAGATAAGAAAAAACAAACAGGGAACCTCGCTGCAGAGGTTCCCTGGAATTACCGATATATCAGGAAAAGGGAGTTCATTGAGAACAGAAGGATTCTGAAAGCATGAAAAAAGAGGAACTGTATCCGATACAGTTCCTCTCAAATATACAGTATAGATTAGTCGATTGTATATTTGGAAATAATCTGCATTACGTTATCCAGAGCAGCGCCATCTGCATGGATGTTGAGGTCGATCGGCTTGGAAAGATCCAGGCTGAAGATACCCATGATGGATTTTGCATCGATCACATATCTTCCGGATACTAAATCAAAATCGCAGTCGAATTTGCTGATCTCGTTTACGAATGCTTTCACCTTATCGATGGAATTCAGTGAGATTTTAGCTGTTTTCATTATAATAACCTCCCTTGATAAATTTTTGTTGTTTTACAGCTTTCATCTTACCTGTCAGTACCCAAAAAGTCAAGGTGAAAAGAGATAAAAATTGTTTTAATAATTAGTTAAAGTGTAAAAAAAGTGAGGAAAAATGGGAAATAAAGTTGCATTACACAACCTGGGCTGCAAAGTAAATGCCTATGAGATCGAGGCCATGCAGCAGCTTCTGGAGGAGGCGGGATATGAGATCGTGCCTTTTGAGCCGGGAGCGGATATTTATGTGATCAATACCTGCACAGTAACCAATATTGCAGACAGAAAATCAAGACAGATGCTCCACAAAGCAAAAAAAATGAATCCGGAAGCGATCGTGGTGGCAACGGGCTGTTATGTACAGACCGGTGGCGAGAAACTGGAAAAAGACGAAGCCATTGATCTTGTTCTGGGAAATAACCAGAAGATCAATATTGTGGAGGCACTGGCCGAATATGCGGAAAATAAACCGGGCCATGGTTCCCATGTGATCAAGATCAATCAGACAAAAGAGTATGAGGAACTTTCCATTGATCGTACTGCAGAACATGTAAGGGCATATATCAAGGTTCAGGACGGATGCAATCAGTTCTGTACGTACTGTATCATTCCCTATGCAAGAGGTCGTGTCAGAAGCCGGAATATTGAAAGTGTGCTGAAGGAGGTCCGTGCACTTGCGGAAAAAGGGTATAAGGAAGTGGTCCTTACAGGAATCCATTTAAGCTCCTATGGAGTGGATTTCCCGGAGGAGAAAAAAGAGACACTGCTTTCTCTGATCCGTGCTGTGCATGAGATCGAAGGGATCAGGCGTATCCGTCTGGGATCGCTGGAACCGGGAATCGTTACAAGAGAATTTGCGGAAGGGATCGCGGCGCTGCCGAAGGTATGCCCGCATTTCCATCTTTCCCTGCAGAGTGGCTGTGATGAGACCCTGGAGAGGATGAACCGCAGATACAGAAGCGGGGAATACAGAGAGCGCTGTGAGCTTTTAAGAGAAGTGTATGGAAATCCGGCACTGACAACGGATGTGATCGTAGGCTTTCCGCAGGAATCGGAGGAAGAATTCCGGAAATCCTATGATTTTGTGGACAGCATCCGTTTTTACGAGACTCATATCTTCAAATATTCCAGAAGACAGGGAACAAAGGCGGCTGCCATGGACGGACAGCTGACAGAGGCGGAGAAATCCTTCCGCAGTGAGAAGATGATCGAGCTGCATCATCGTCATGCAGGGGATTATGAGAAATCCATGCTTGGCAAAAACCTGGAGGTACTGATCGAGGAAGAGTATACAAAGGATGGACGGACCTGGTATCTGGGACACAGCCGGGAGTATATAAAAACTGCTGTACCGAAATCGGAAGCTTATGGCGTAAATGATATCGTAATCGTAAAGGCAGAAGGCTTTCTTGAAGAGCACATCATGACCGGTGAAGCCGTGGAGTGAAGAACGGGATCGTATGTTGAAAGGTTGTTTGTTCACTGGTAATATTTTGCGAAGCGTGTTACTGAGAACGGAGTGAACAGTAACGTTGACAGTTTGTATTCGCAATCCTCGTTAAATTTAAGATTGTAATTTATGTAAATTTATATTAAAATAAAAAAGAATATATTTTAAGGACGTGAGAGACAATGGCAGAGAATAATCTGGGAAATACACAGTATTTCAGAACAAAACCGGATCAGGAGCTTCAGGTAAAAGAAGTCCTGGATCTGGTGTACAATGCAATGGATGAGAAGGGCTACAATCCGGTGAATCAGATCGTAGGATATATTATGTCCGGAGACCCGACCTACATCACAAGCCACAAGGGTGCGAGAAGCATGATCATGAAGGTGGAGCGTGATGAGCTGGTAGAGGAGCTTCTCACCGAGTATATCAAGAATAAGTCCTGGGAACGTTAATATGAGAGTACTGGGACTGGACTATGGCTCGAAGACCGTTGGGGTTGCAGTGAGCGATCCCCTTGGTCTGACAGCCCAAGGTGTGGAAACCGTATGGCGCAAGCAGGAAAACAAGCTTCGTCGTACTCTGGCACGTATTGAAGAGATCATTTCGGAGTATCAGGTTACGGAGATCGTTCTGGGATACCCGAAAAACATGAACAATACAGTAGGAGAGCGGGCCGAGAAATCTCTGGAGTTTAAGGAAATGCTGGAGAAACGTACGGGTCTGCCTGTTGTTATGTGGGATGAGAGACTGACTACCATGGCGGCAGACCGTACTCTGGAGGAGACCGGTGTGCATAAGGAAGACCGTAAACAGTATCTGGATCAGGTAGCAGCAGTCTTTATCCTGCAGGGATATCTGGATGCTGCCGCATACAGAAGAGAGCAGCAGGAAGGCGTGGAAGAATGATCGGAAACGCAAATAGATATTTTGAGCGGATCAGGTAGCAAATGCGGATTGTGAATATCCGCTTGACAAGAACGGATAAGGAAGAATTAAATATGGAAAAAATAATATTTCAGTCAGACGACGGCACAGCTGCTGAGTTTTACGTAGAGGAGCAGACCAATATTGCGGGTGTGACTTATCTTTTGGTGTCCGATTCACAGGATGAGGAAGCAGACGCATATATTCTGAAGGATATTTCAGCTCCGGGAAGCACAGAAGCCTGTTATGAGATGGTCGAGGATGATGACGAACTTCAGGCTGTATATGCAGTTTTTCAGCAGATGCTGGATGACGTGAATTTTGAATGGAGGAGCGATTTTTGAAAAGCGAGAACAACGATGACAACAAAAATGCGGAGAGCAGAGTACAAGTTTCCGCAGGCGGTGCCAGAAGAACCGCAGCAAGACAAAAGAATGCCGGATCAAGAACAAGACAGTATCGTGGTGGCAGCAAAAACCGTCAGGATAAGCCTTTCCGGCCAACAGCAAAGAAAACAGCAGCCGGTGGCGCTGTAAAAAACAGCAGAAACACACAGAAACCGGCAAAGACCGGCGGCAGGCCATCCGGTCGGAAAACCGGCCGCAGAACAACATCCAAGCTTAAGATCATACCACTTGGCGGTCTGGAGCAGATCGGAATGAACATTACCGCTTTTGAGTATGGCGACAGTATTGTAGTTGTAGACTGTGGTCTTTCTTTCCCTGAGGACGATATGTTGGGAATCGATCTGGTCATTCCGGATGTAACATACCTTAAGGAAAATATTTCCAAGGTGAAGGGATTTGTGATCACTCATGGACATGAGGATCATATCGGAGCTCTTCCGTATGTGTTGAAAGAGATCAATGTTCCGATCTATGCTACCAAGCTGACACTGGGACTGATCCGCAACAAACTGAAAGAGCATAACCTTATGCGTTCTACCAAATTGAAAGAGGTAAAACACGGGCAGGTGATCAATCTTGGGGATTTCGCTGTGGAATTTATCAAAACAAATCACAGTATCCAGGATGCATCCGCACTTGCTATTTATTCACCGGTGGGAATCGTGATACACACAGGAGACTTTAAAGTTGATTATACACCGGTATTTGGAGATGCCATCGATCTGCAGCGTTTTGCAGAGATCGGCAAGAAGGGTGTGCTTGCACTGATGTGTGAGAGTACCAATGCAGAGAGACCGGGATTTACAATGTCCGAGCGTACAGTGGGACATGTATTTGATAATCTTTTTAATGAGTACCGTACATCCAGGATCATCATTGCAACCTTTGCATCCAACGTGGATCGTGTGCAGCAGATCATTAACACTGCATACCGGTTCGGAAGAAAGGTTGCTGTGGAAGGCCGCAGTATGGTCAATGTTATTTCCGTAGCGTCAGAGCTTGGCTATCTGCAGATCCCGGAGAACACACTGATCGAGATCGATCAGGTGAAGAATTATCCGGACGACAAGGTGGTTCTGATCACAACCGGAAGTCAGGGTGAGTCCATGGCGGCACTTTCCCGTATGGCAGCCAATATCCATAAAAAGATCACGATCAAGCCTAACGATACCATCATTTTCAGCTCCAATCCGATCCCCGGAAATGAAAAGGCAGTTTCCAAGGTCATCAACGAACTGTCTATGAAGGGAGCCAAGGTTATTTTCCAGGATGTCCATGTTTCCGGACATGCCTGCCAGGAGGAGATCAAGCTGATCTACTCCCTTGTAAAACCGAAATATGCCATTCCGATCCATGGTGAGTACCGTCATCTGACTGCACAGAAACACATTGTGGAAGATCTGGGAATCCCGAAGGAGAATATTTTTATCCTTTCTTCCGGAAATGTTCTGGAGTTGGACGGACAGGATGCCAAGGTGACAGGAAGCGTTCATACAGGTGCGATCTTCGTAGACGGACTTGGCGTTGGCGATGTGGGAAATATCGTACTCCGTGACCGTCAGCACCTGTCTGAAGATGGAATCATGATCGTAGTTATGACACTGGAGCGCCACAGTAATGTAGTTCTCGCAGGTCCGGATATCGTTTCCAGAGGTTTTGTGTATGTAAGAGAATCTGAGGATCTTATGGAGCATGCCAGACAGGTTGTGGAAACTGCACTGGATTCCTGCCTGGAGAACAATATCACGGACTGGGGCAAGATCAAAACCGAGGTCAAGGATGCCCTTGGAGAGTATCTGTGGAAACGGACCAAGAGAAATCCTATGATCCTGCCTATCATTATGGAGGCGTAGGTTCATGGATGAGATCAGCATGGAGATCGAGAAGCTTCTCGATGCTGTGCACAGAAGCGATGAATATCAGGAATATCAGAAACAGGCAGCCCAGCTTGAAGGGGATCCTGAGCTGAAAGCCAGAGTGATGAGATTCCGTGGAGATAATTTCAGACTGCAGAATCATTCAGACAAGGATGAGCTGTTCCATATTGCGGAACAGCTCAATCAGGAGTCTGCAAGTCTGAGACAGAACCTGAAAGTAAATGCCTATCTCGACGCAGAGCTTGCGCTGTGCAGACTGATGCAGCGGATATGCAGGACGCTGGTGGACGGGATCGACATACAGATTCCTGACTTATAGGAGGAAAGACTATGGCAGACACAAGAGACAAGGTTGGCAGGGCCGGCGTTTTTCTGGCTGGAGGGGTATTTAAAACCGCTGTATATATCTTTATTATCGTATTTCTGATCTGGGTTGGAAAATCAGCATATCAGTTTGGCTACGATGTGTTTAACCAGCAGGCTATGAGCCCGGGAGAGGGACAGCAGGTCACGGTAGTTATAAAAGAAGGTGCCTCTGCATATAAAGTAGGCAAGACACTGGAGCAGAAGGGTCTTATCAAGGATGCGCTTGCATTTACCATACAGGAAAGAATGTCCGCATATCACGGACAGATCAAAGCAGGTACATACCTTCTCAGTACAGCTTATACACCGACCAGGATCATTGCAGTGCTGTCAGGAGAAGAGAGCAAGGAAGGATCGAACAGCCAGTGATCGTAGAAGAACGCATGCAGACCTATATCAATTCACTGGATATGGGGAATACTCCATTTCTGCAGGAGTTGGAGACAAAGGCACTTGCAGACCGGGTGCCGATCATCCGGAGAGATATGCAGAGCTTTATGAGGATGCTTCTGGCACTGAAACAACCGAAGCGCATTTTGGAGGTGGGGACTGCCGTAGGCTTCTCCACACTTCTTATGTGTGAGTATGGGCCGGAAGATATGGAAATTGTTACCATAGAGAATTATGAAAAAAGAATTCCTGTCGCAAAGGATAATTTCAGGCGCGCAGGAAGAGAGTCACAGATCACGCTTCTGGAGGGAGATGCCGGAGAGATCCTGAAGAATCTTACCGGAACCTTTGATATGATCTTCATGGACGCAGCCAAGGGCCAGTATATCCACTGGCTTCCTGACGTGCTGAGACTGATGAAAGAGGGAAGCGTGCTGGTATCTGACAACGTGCTGCAGGAAGGGGATATTATTGAATCTCATTATCTTGTGGAACGGCGTAACCGTACAATCTATAAAAGAATGAGAGAATATCTCTGGCAGCTGACTCACAGTCCGGTGCTTCGTACATCGGTGCTTCCTCTTGGAGACGGAGCGGCTGTAAGTGTAAAAACAGGAGAACAGGTTTATGAAACGACCAGAACTATTGGTTCCGGCGAGCAGCCTTGAGGTTTTAAAGGTTGCCGTCATATATGGTGCAGATGCTGTTTACATCGGCGGAGAAGCTTTTGGACTTCGTGCAAAGGCTAAGAATTTTTCAAAAGAAGATATGTGTGAGGGAATCGCATTTGCCCATTCCCATGGTGTAAAGGTTTATGTGACAGTAAACATCCTGGCGCATAACCGTGATCTTGAGGGTGTAAGGGAATATCTTCAGGAACTGAAGGAGATCGGACCGGACGCACTGATCATCGCAGATCCGGGAATCTTTATGTATGTAAAGGAAATCTGCCCGGAGATCGAGCGTCACATCAGTACACAGGCAAATAATACCAATTATGAGACTTACCGTTTCTGGTATAACCTTGGTGCCAAACGTGTGGTAAGTGCAAGAGAGCTTTCTCTGGAAGAGATCCGGGAGATCCGGGCACATATTCCGGAGGATATGGAGATTGAAACGTTTATTCACGGCGCCATGTGCATTTCCTATTCCGGAAGATGTCTTCTCAGTAACTTTATGGCAGGAAGAGATGCCAATCAGGGAGCCTGTACCCATCCCTGCAGATGGAAATATTCTGTTGTGGAGGAGAAGCGTCCGGGAGAATACATGCCGGTATTTGAAAATGAGAGAGGAACTTTTATTTTTAATTCCAAGGATCTCTGTATGGTAGAACATATGGAAGATATCCTTACAAGCGGTATTGACAGCCTGAAGATCGAAGGACGTATGAAAACAGCTCTTTATGTGGCAACAGTGGCAAGAACCTACCGCAAAGCCATTGACGACTGTATGGAAAGTCCGGAAAAATATCATGCAAATATGCCGTGGTATCAGGAGCAGATCTCAAACTGTACCTACCGTCAGTTTACCACCGGATTTTTTTACGGAAAGCCGGATGAGAATACCCAGATCTATGACAGCAACACATATGTAAGAGAATACACATATCTTGGATTTGCAGAAGAGATCGATGAGAGAGGTCTGGCAAGACTGACACAGAGAAACAAGTTTTCTGTAGGAGAGACCATCGAGATCATGAAACCGGACGGAAGGAATATTCCGGTCACAGTGGAAGCCATTTATAATGAAGAGGGCGAAGCTATGGAGAGTGCACCACATGCTCAGCAGAGAATCTATGTGAAACTGACTGAGATGCCGGAGGTATTTGATATTCTCCGAAGAGGTGAATGATCCGAAAGGGTGGATAAGAGAGAGTAAAGGGGAGAACGAAAAGAACGTTCTCCCCTTTACTGATTTTCAGGAAAAAGAGTACGGAGTTTTCGAAGAGCGTTCTTTTCGATACGGGATACATAGGAGCGGCTGATGGAGAGATTTTCAGCAATCTCTCGCTGGGTCAGTGGCTCCTGGCCATTCAAACCGTAGCGGCAGCAGATCACCTGGTATTCCTTTGGGGAGAGTACTGTCCGGATACAACGGAGAAGATAGGAAATGCTGTCCCTTTTGAAACAATCATCCACAACATCAACGGGTGGACTTTCAATGATATCGAGAAGGCTGATCTCGTTGCCTTCCCGGTCTGTGCCGATGGGTTCATAGAGAGAAACTTCTCTGGAACGTTTCCTGCGGGCACGGAACATCATGAGAAGCTCATTGTCAATGCACCTTGCAGCATAAGTGGAAAGCTTGGAAGTCCGGCTGGGATCAAAGGTGGAAATGGCTTTGATCAGACCTATGGTGCCTATGGAGATCAGATCATCCGGATCCTCGTCACATCCCTGATATTTTTTTGCAACATGTGCTACGAGGCGGAGATTGTGTTCGATAAGGATATTTTTTGCTTCCGGATCGCCCCTTTGGAGCTGCAGAAGATAGAACTGCTCTTCCGCAAAAGAAAGCGGTTTCAGAAAGGTTTTCAAGGGTTCACCTCAAAGGGGATTTCCTTATAGCTTATGAGCCGGACGTGCTTTTCGTGCTTTTCCAACAGAAACTTTATAAAAAGGACAGAGGCGAACACCTGTTGCGCCACATTCTGATCTGGTGTATAATCATAAAATACGAGTGACAACAATCAGTGTATATTGATGAGGAGTATATATTTTGAAAAAGAGGATAGAACAGCTTCTTAACGGAAAATTTATTTATGAACAGCCTGAGCTTCTGTTTTCACAGGACCGTATTTTCGCTACGCTGAAGGCAGGAGAGACTACAAAGGATGAGATTTATTTCGGTACCGATGACAACCGCAGGATCAGTGGCTTTGTGACTTCATCTGACCGGAGACTGGTGCCGGGATTTGACCGCTTTTCCGGAACCACAGTGCGCATGCCTTATGGGGTAGATGCAGAGGGAATGAGGCCGGGAGAGAGCTTTGAAGGCTGGCTGTGTTTTACTACCAGTATCGGAGAATATAAGCTGCCGTTCACTGTACAGGTACAGACGGAAGAGGTGAAGAGTGCAGGCAGAAAGGTAGCTTCTCTGGAAGAATTTCTGCATATTGCAAAGGAAGATTTCCATGAGGCTTACCGGATCTTTACAGAACGCCATTTTTCCCTGATCCTGAGTGATCAGAGCGAGAAGATCCGTTCTCTTTATGCAGGAATGTCACAGCAGCCGGTGACCTATCAGCATCTGGAGGAATTTCTGATCGCAGCCGGTGCCAAGGAAAAGGTGACATTGAGTCTGAACAGAGAAGAGGCCGGTTTTTATGATGTCAGTGAATCTGTTCAGGAATCCCTTTATATCCACAGGAGCGGATGGGGACACCTGCGGGCAGATATTGAGGTAAACGGGGATTTTCTGGAGGCAGGCAAGCATGTGGTCACAGAAGAGGATTTTATCGGAAGTACCTGTGAAATAAACTATGTGATCCGCCAGGAAAAACTGGGAAAAGGAAATCAGTACGGCGAGATCATTGTAAAAACCCCATACCAGAAACTGGTATATCACGTTCTTGCATCCAGAGGAACTGAGAGTGCCGTGAACCTGGATCTTCTGGAAAAACAGTACCGGATATCTCTGATGAAGGAATACTTGGGATATCTCTGTAAAAGAACAGATTTTCAGGCCTGGACAGCCTCTACTCATGAGAAGCTTGACCGTATGGGCGAAAACGGACTGAAATATCCGGAATATCAGCTTCTGGAAGCCTATCTTCTTCATCTGGAAGGAGAAGATGACCAGGCTTCAGAAATCCTTGAGCGTTATCAGAATAAATCCTTTCATTACAATGAACTGGAACTGGCAGGGAGTTATCTGTATCTGTGTACACAGACCGGGCTGTACCGGGATAAGGAACAGGCCCTCCGCAAGGTACAGAATTTCCAGATGCAGAAGGAAGACAGCTTTATCCTTCTGAAACTGGTATTTGAAATGGATCATACGCTTTCTCCGTCAAAAAAGATCTTTCTGATGGAGGAACTTTTTGAGCGGGGATGTACAAGTCCTTTTCTGTATCTGGAAGCATGGAACCGTATTTGTGCAGATATGTCTCTGCTGCATCGAATCAATGGGTTCTGGGCCCAGGTATTCCTTTTTGCAGGAAAAGAACAGATGCTGACGGAAGAGCTGGTCATGCGCCTGGCATATCTTTCCGGTTATGAGAAAGCTTTTAACGAAAGTTTGTACCGTGCTATGGCCATGGGATGTGAAGCCTTTCCGTCGGATGATACCGTGGAAGCTATCTGTAAATATATTATGAAGGGAAATCCAAGAAAACCGGAATATTTTCAGTGGTTTTCCGCTGCCGTGGACCGCGGGATCCGGATCACACGGCTGTATGAATATTATGTGGAAACACTGGATACTTCTTATCGGAGAGTCCTGCCGAAACCGCTTTTGATGTATTTTACCTATAACAACAATACTCTCGGTGATTCCAAGCGTGCCTATCTGTATGCATGCATCATTGCAGGGAAGGAACGTGATCCACAGACATACGAAAGTTATCGTGAAAGCATGGAGGAATTTGCTTTCCGTAAGTTACGGGAAGGCCGGATGAATGAAAATTATGCCGCTGTTTATCAGGAATTCATGCGGGAACCATCGGACAGCGAAAAAGCGCAGGTGATCGCCTCCAGAATGTTTACCTGCCGGCTGTATACGGATGATCCGAAGGTTCGCAGTGTGATCGTCCGTCACAGACAGATGAAACAGGAAGAAATCTATCCGTGTATCCATGGGATCGCTTACCCAAGGATCTGCAGCGAAGATGCGGCCGTTGTATTTCAGGATGAAAAACAGAGACGTTATGCTGCTACGGTAGATTATAATCTGACACCACTTTTTGATGATCGTGAGATGGTTCCGGCAGTGCTGGAAAAAGGGGCGGATGAACCGGCTGTGCTTTTGTATTACTGTCAGGGTCAGGAGATCAGTCGTAAGAATCTGGGAATTTTTCAGAAACTGGTCCTTTCACCGGCGTTTACCGATGAATATAAGAGGCTGATCCGCAAAAAGATCCTGGATTATTATCAGGATCACGTGCAGGGAGAAGATCTGGATGCCTGTCTGGAGATGATGGATTATCGGGAATATGCCATGGTCGACCGGAAAACCCTTCTGGAGATCCTGATCCAGCGGGGACTGTTTCCGCAGGCTATGAGCGTGGTGGAAGCATTTGGATTTGAAGGAGTAGAGGAGCGTGCTCTTCTGAAGCTGGTAAGCCGTATGATCATCCGCTGTGATTGTGCGGAAGACGAAGAGCTGATCGCACTTTCCTCTCATGTATACCGACAGGGAATCTATGATGAAGTGATCCTCATGTATCTGATGAAATTCCGGTTTGGACCTGTGGATGAACTTCTGGATATCTGGAAAAGTGCCTGTGGGTTTGAGATGGATACCTATAATCTGGAGGAGAGGATCCTTTCTCTTCTGATGTTTAACTGGGATTACCGGCCAGAGGGTGCGGATATCCTGAAAGCATATATCCGCCATTCCGGAAAAGAGAGTGTGATCGGTGCGTATCTGACTCTGATGTCTTACGGAATGTTTGTAAAAGAAATGCCGGAGATGCCTGGACTTAAGGAGTATCTGAAAAATCGCAGAGAAAAGGAGTGGCCCGGAGACCGGATCTGTGACCTGACCCTTCTGAAACTGCTTTCCGAAGAAAAAACTGCTGATGAAGAAAATCTGGAAATGGAGGAAAAAATCCTCTCCTCCTGTGTAAAGGAAGGAATGCTATTTGAGTTTTTCCGGAATCTGGATCAGAGTATCCTGCGACCGTATCAGCTGGATGATAAGACTTTTGTAGAGTATCATACTTCACCGGAGACTTTGGTCACACTGTATTATTCCCTGGATACAGGACTTGGAACTGTACCGGACTATAAAAGTGAACCGCTCAAAAATGTCTATGAGGGAATTTTTGCCAGAGCATTTACATTGTTTTATGGAGAGACCCTGCGATATTATTTCCAGACAGAAGATGAAACCGGTGTACACAAAACGGAAGAAAAAATACTGACCATGAGCCAGAGTAATGACCAGGCATCCAGCAAATATCAGCTGATCAATCAGATACTCTGTGCAAGGAAACTGGAGAAAGGCACGGAAGTGAAGGAGAAGCTGGCACAGTATCTCCGGCAGGAACAGTACGTTAATGAAATGTTTGTCATAGAGAAGGAACCGGAAAGATGAATGAAATTCGTGACTTGATCATAGGAATTGATATTGGAAAAGAATACACACAGATCTGTTATTATGACAGAAAAGCAGAAGAAGCCCGTTCTCTTTCCATGAAGGTAGGAGCCAGTCAGTACGAAGCTCCGGGCTGTATCTGCTATCGTACCGATCACGGTGATTACTGCGTAGGCCTGGAAGCAGAGTATTTTGCCAGGGAAAAGGGCGGGATCATGATCGGAAATATTTATGATATCTGTCAGAAGGAAGAAAAGATCCAGGTGGCAGGAGAGGAAAAAGAGCCGGCAGAGCTTCTGGCACATTTTCTAAGGGGAATCCTGAAATTTCTGGGAATCCAGGATATCGTAAAGAATACCCGGTGTCTTTGTATCACATCGCCGGAGCTTAGTACACTTCAGGTACGGAATTATCAGAAGGCCTGCAGCCTTGCAGGTTTTTCCCGTGAGAAATATATGCTTATGGACTATGGCGAGAGCTTTTATTATTATGCACTGGGACAGAAACGGGAAACCTGGAATCGAAGTGTAGGCTGGTATGCCTTTGCAGGCGATACGGTAACTTTCCGGAAGCTGACCATCAACGGCTCTTCCAGACCGGTGCTTGTAAAACTGGAGGATCCGGTCAGTACAAAGCTTGAACCGGAAGAAGAGATCCGTGATGTGGAATTTTACCGTTTTATCAGTAAGACTCTCGGCAAAGAGCTCTTCTCCAGTGTGCAGATCACGGGAGAAGGATTTGACCAGCAGTGGGCACAGCAGTCTGTAAAGCTCCTGTGTCATCAGGGACGGAAGGTTTTTTACGGAAACAATCTTTTTGCAAAGGGAGCCTGCATAGCCGGTAAGGACAGGCTGGAGGATAAAAAACTCAAAGGTTACCGCTATTTAAGTGATTCGCTGGTGACTGCGGACGTAGGAATGGATATGCGGGTGATGGGCTCTCCGGCTTACTATCCGCTGATCGAAAGTGGCAGCAACTGGTATGAATGCAGTGCATCCTGCGAGCTGATCCTGGATGATACCAGTGAACTGGTATTTGTGGTAAGTATTCCGGAAGAAACCGAGAAGAAACGTGTGGCCATGGCACTTGAGGGGCTGCCAAAGCGGCCTAATCGGACTTCAAGGCTTTCCCTCACGCTGAAATACGTATCGCCGAGAGACTGTGAGATCACAGTAGAGGATCTGGGCTTTGGCGAAATGTATCCTTCCAGTGGGAAGATCTGGAGGGAACTGGTACGATGGGATGAGCAGGAAGAAAGGAAACAGGCATGAGCGGATATATTTTATGTCAGGTAAAAAAGGCAGAGAAGCCGTTTTATATCGAAAATATCAGTACCAATATCTATTCTATAGAAGAACTCTGCTATTATCTTTATAACAATCTTTATCTTGTGGACAGCTCATTGATCAGCAGTAAGCTCTGTACCTGGCTGGAGGAAGAACTGGAGCTTCCGAAGCTTGCGGCCAAGCTGAAACCTTATATTGGAAGAGAGGCCGGACTTGAAGAAGTACTGTATCCGATATTTAAAGAGATCAATTATCTGGCTTATGAAGAGCTTAAGACCTTAAACGGGCGCATTGAAGCCAGAAAACGTGAACCTGAAGAAATACGGGAGAAACGTAAAGGAGATGCGCTGATGGAGAATCGGATGTATGTGAATGCACTCCGTGTTTATCAGAAGCTTCTGGAGCATGGCGGGAAAGAAATCACCGGAGAGATGCGTGAAAGGATCCTGCATAATCAGGGATGCGCATACAGTTACCTGTTCCAGATGGATAAAGCGCTGGATTGCTTTTGGAAAGCATGGAAGGAGAATCATTCAGAGAAAGCGATGAAGGTTTATCTTCTGGCCTACCGCAGTGTTCACAGTGAAGAAGAATACAGGAAACGACAAGAAGATCTGAAGACAGATGAAATGGTAAGGCAGGAAACTGACCAGGCTCTGAAAAGCTTTGCCGGTCTCCCGGAGCAGCATATCGCATCCGGAGAAACCGACAGGATCCTGGAGGATCTCACAAGAGAATATCACAGAAGTACCGGCTCTTAAAGCTGTTCAAGAAGTCCCAGCAGGATCTGCCGGGCTTCTTTTTTTGTATATACGGATTCTTCCTCAGACAGGGAACAGAGGTAATCATTCAGGGCCTGTCCGATACTGGTCTCTTTCAGATAGATACAGAGAAAAGTATCTTTTTCGGAAAGAAAGCAGAGAAAAACGGAATAGTCAGACAGAACTTCCAGATGGATCCCGGTTTCAGGAAGTACGGAAGGCTTCAGGATCCTGCATTTTTCATGTCCCATATCTGTGTCAAGAAGATGCTTGAGGGCTTTTTTTCGTTCTTCTTTCGGAAGAGGGGTCTGATGGTAGGAATAAGGTCCGTCAAGGAGTCCGGTACGGGCAAATTTCCGGATCCCGCTCAGTGTAAAATAATTGCAGGAAAAGGCAGCTTCTGTAAAAGAAAAGGAAGTCTGGTTCAGAACCGCTGCCAGCTGGGTATAGACCGGATCGGAAAGATCGATATCCCTGTTATCAAACAATGACTGAATAAAGCCCGGACCATAGGACATCAGTGCAAGGCAGGGATGAGATTCCAGTGCAAAATTTGTTGAGATCTTTGTCTGCATGATAGAACCAAAGATATTAAGGATCCTGTTCGGAGAATCCGACTGCAGGAAGAATTGACTGGAATTCTCAAGAACCCGCCGGAATTCCTGTTGATATGCGTGGATCGCTTCCGGATTTTCAGTAAAAATACAGGTCATCATATCCGAGGATAACAGCAGCAGTTTTTTTTCAGTGAGTAAGAAAAAAGGAAACAGTTCATAGCTGGAAAACTCTCGGCCTGTCTGAGTATAGTAATAATATGGCTGGTAGCCCACAAAACCTGACAGGATCGGAAGGAGTGTGCAGAGAAAGGTTTCCAGATTCATGTTGTAATCCGGTGAGGCGGACGGGTTCTGGTGAAGCGGCAGAATCTGGATCACCGGTGGCAGTTTCTCATATTTGGGATAAAGATGGGAAAAGATCTGTACAAGAAGCCGGCAGTTGGCCGGAAGGTTGGTACGGATCGTTTCAGAAGAACCGGAAGACAGGATGTCCTCAAAAAGGCTCAGGACCTTCTTTTCCACATCAAGAGAAAAAGTTCCACGGTAAAAGGGAAAGGCTGGAAGCCTGAGAAAACCCTCCCGGGAAATGACCTGCTGGGAGCTGATAACACCCAGAAGTTCCTGTATATATTTGCGGTTGTAATATATTTCTTTTCCAATTTTTTCTATTTTATATAATTCCATCAGTTCCCTGCGTTGGGAAGGATTGATCCGGAGGGAATCGCAGAACTGGCGCACAAAATCAATACCGGGAAGACGTTTCCCTGTGATCATACGTTGTAGCGAGGTACGGTCAAGTCCCGAAGAAGCAGATAACTGATAAACGTTTTCTCCTGTATCCTTTAGGTATTCCCGGCATTTGTTGCTGAAATCAGACATAGTAGTACTCCTTTTGGTGCTTATATGACATTATTATACGAAAACAGATCATGAATTGCAATAATTTGTAAAAAAACAAGGCACAATTAGAAGCACATATTGCGTAGGTCTTTCTTTGAAAATAAAATGTTAATATCAGAAAGAGCATGAGGGAGGAAAACACGGCAATGGCAGTGATGACGATCGCGATATGTGATGAAATACGAAAGGATGCACAGAAGCTGTACAGGCAGCTTTCCACACTGGTCCCTGATGCAGAGCTCCTTCTGTATCGGACCAGAGAGAGTCTTCTGAAAGGACTGGCAGAGGGACACAAGATCTGCGATCTGATATTTCTGGGGCTGGATGGTGATCAGGGCAGGAGTCTGGAAACTGTACGGACAATGCGCCTGAAAGGACATTATATCCCGGTTGTGCTGGTGGCAGAGAATGAAAAATTCTATAAAGAAGCATTTGAAGTGTTTGCCTATAACTATCTGGTCAAACCGGTTGAAAGTGGAGAACTGGAACATGTTCTGGTACATATCCTGGAGGTATGCAGGCGTGAAGGCGGAAGAGCGCTGTATTTTCGCTACAGGACACATGTTTATACACTGCAGCACGATCATCTGGCATATATATCCAGTAGTCTTCACAGTGTGACATTTCATCTTACCGATGGAAAAAAGATCAGCTGCAGAGCCAGGCTGGGGGATTTTTCGGGACAGCTGTCAGACAGCAGCTTTTTGAGATGTCATCAGAGCTTTTGTATTAACATGGAGAAGGTAACTTCACTTAAGAAGAACAGTTTTGTGGTCGGACAGACGGAAATCCCAATTTCCAGAACATATCTGAAAACGGCCAGAAAGAAATACAAAGATTATCTGGCAGAGCAGAAGGTTTGCTCTTGACAGCTCCTTTTGGGTATGTTACTATAACCATACGCTTTCACGTGGTAGAGTGACCATGTGATAAAGAGATAACCGAAAAAAGGAGAATGACCATGAAGAAAAGAACAGTTGCAGTAGTAATGGCGGCAGCGATGACAATAGGAATGATGGTAACAGGAGTGAGTGTACAGGCAGGTGTTGAGGATAAGACCCTGATCGTAGGATTTGATGCTGAATATCCTCCGTTCGGATATAAGGATGATAACGGAGAATATGTAGGATTTGACCTTGACCTTGCCCAGGAAGTATGTGATAATCTTGGCTGGGAACTTGTTAAGAAGCCTATCAACTGGGATTCCAAGGATATGGAGCTGAACTCCGGAACGATCGACTGTATATGGAATGGATTTACTATCAACGGACGTGAGGATGACTATACATGGAGTGATCCATACATCAACAATGAGCAGGTGATCGTAGTTGCCAAGGATTCCGGAATTGAGAAGCTTGCGGATCTTAAGGGCAAGAACGTAGTTGTACAGGCTGCATCCGCTGCACTGGACGCATTGAACAACGATGACAATAAGGAACTGAAGGACAGCTTTGCATCTCTTACAGAGAATCCGGACTACAACACTGCATTTATGAATATTGATTCCGGAGCTGCAGACGCTGTTGCTGTTGATATCGGTGTTGCTAACTATCAGCTTTCCCAGAGAGGCAAGGATAAATATGTGATCCTTGACGAGCCAATCCAGAACGAGCAGTATGGCATCGGATTCAAGAAGGGAAATGATGAACTGAAGGATCTCGTATGGGATGAGGTCAAGAAGCTTGACGAGTCCGGTGAGGTTGACAAGCTTGCAGATAAGTATGAACTGGATAAGAGCATGCTCTGCATCAGCGAGGACAAGGATAAGACAGAGAATTCTGATTCAGCAGAAGCTGACACAGAAGAAAGTGCAGACAGCACAGAGAAAGAAACCGATTCTGAATCCAAATGATCCGGTACAGATCCGGCACAGTAAAAGCTGTGAAGATATTTTTTTAAGCTATCCAACAGCAGTAGAAATAAGAAACATAGCAGAAGCTTTTGAAGCTTCCGCATAAAAAGGAAATGAGGGTGCTTCGGCGCAGAAAGAGCTGCCGTACACGCTCATTTCCTGTTGTTTACAGGAATTACAGGTATCAGTCCGATAAATGGGACTGATACTCCGAACCAGGAGGAAAAAAATGAGTTTTAGTGTAATGCTCCAGCAGCTGGCAGGAGGAATGCTGGTCTCTATTGAGATCTTTTTTGTAACCTTGCTGTTTTCTCTGCCGCTGGGACTTCTGATCTGTTTTGGCAGAATGTCCAGAAACAAAGTGATCCGTACCATTGTATCCGGGTACATATCCATCATGAGAGGAACGCCGCTGATGCTGCAGCTGATGGTGGTATATTTCGGCCCTTATTTTATCTTCGGGATCCGTATTTCCATGGGATATAGTCTGATCGCTGTATTTATCGCATTTGCCATCAACTATGCAGCTTACTTTGCAGAAATCTATCGCGGCGGCATTGAATCCATGCCGGTGGGACAGTATGAAGCTGCAAAGATCCTTGGATACAATAAGGTGCAGACATTTTTCCGCATCATCCTTCCACAGGTGATCAAGAGGATTTTGCCGTCTATTACAAATGAGGTCATTACGCTGGTCAAGGATACTTCCCTTGCGTTTGTTGTGGCAGTTGCGGAGATGTTTACCATTGCCAAGCAGATCGCAAGTGCACAGACAACAATGATGCCATTTGTGATCGCTGCGATATTTTATTATGTGTTCAACCTGATCGTGGCTGTTGTGATGCAGAAGGTTGAGAAAAGTATGAATTACTATCGCTAACCGGAATGGAGAGTATAAAATATGAAATTATTTGAAATGAAACATATCAAAAAAAGCTTTGACGGACTGGAAGTTCTCAAAGATATCTCTCTTGACGTGGAAGAGGGAGAAGTTTTAAGTATCATCGGTCCTTCCGGTTCCGGCAAGTCAACCATCCTGCGTTGTGCCACAGGACTTGAGACGCCGGACAGCGGCGAGATCATCAAAAACGGTGATGTGGGACTGGTGTTCCAGCAGTTCAATCTGTTTCCGCATTTTTCCGTACTGAAAAATATAGTGGATGCACCTCTGAAGGTGCAGAAGAGAAAGAAAGATGAGGTTTACGCCCAGGCAAGAAGCCTTCTTAAGAAAATGGGCCTTGCAGACAAGGAGAAGGCATATCCTTTTCAGCTTTCCGGAGGACAGCAGCAGCGAGTTTCCATTGCCCGTGCGCTCTGTATGAATCCGAAGATCCTGTTTTTTGATGAACCTACATCTGCACTTGATCCGGAACTGACCGGTGAGATCCTGAAGGTTATCAAGGATCTTGCTCAGGAGCATATCACCATGGTGATCGTTACTCATGAAATGAATTTTGCAGGAGATATTTCCGACCGTATCATCTTTATGGATAAGGGTGTGATCGCAGTGGAGGGAACGCCGCAGGAGGTATTTTCTTCCGAAAATGGCAGAATGAAGGAATTTTTGGGAAAATTCCATCAGGGTATGGAGTAACAAACGGTTGCTTTTAAAGAGGCAATGTTATATAATTTCAAGAGGCGTGAATTAACCAGATTCGGGCAGATAACGGATCATTCGCCATTCCGGCCCGGATGTATGTAATCAGGAGGATAATAATGAATACAGACAGATATGTAAGCCCGCTGTCAGAGCGGTACGCAAGCAAAGAGATGCAGTACATTTTTTCCCCGGACATGAAATTCCGCACATGGAGAAAGCTGTGGATCGCACTTGCTGAGACGGAACGTGAGCTTGGCCTTAACATCACCCAGGAGCAGATTGACGAGATGAAAGCTCATGCGGATGATATCAACTATGATGTGGCTAAGGAGCGTGAGCGTCAGGTTCGCCATGATGTAATGTCTCACGTGTATGCGTTTGGTGTACAGTGCCCGAAGGCAAAAGGTATCATCCATCTGGGAGCGACCTCCTGTTATGTAGGAGATAATACGGATATCATCGTTATGACAGAGGCACTGAAACTTGTCCGCAAGAAACTTGTGAACGTGATCGCTGAGCTTTCCAAGTTTGCTGCACAGTATAAGGATCAGCCGACTCTGGCGTTTACTCATTTCCAGCCGGCACAGCCGACAACCGTAGGTAAGAGAGCAACTCTCTGGACTCAGGAATTCCTGATGGATCTTGAGGACCTTGAGTATGTATTAAGCACTATGAAGCTTCTTGGCTCCAAGGGAACAACCGGTACACAGGCTAGCTTCCTGGAACTTTTTGACGGGGATCAGGAGACCATCGACAAGATCGATCCGATGATCGCAGAGAAGATGGGATTCAGATCCTGCTATCCGGTTTCCGGACAGACCTATTCCAGAAAGGTTGATACCCGTGTGCTGAATATCCTTGCGGGAATCGCTGCAAGTGCACATAAGATGTCCAACGATATCCGTCTTCTTCAGCATCTGAAGGAAGTAGAGGAGCCATTTGAGAAATCCCAGATCGGATCTTCCGCTATGGCATATAAGAGAAATCCGATGAGAAGTGAGAGAATTGCTTCCCTGTCCAGATATGTGATGATCGATGCACTGAACCCGGCGATCACATCTGCAACACAGTGGTTTGAGAGAACTCTGGACGACTCTGCAAACAAGCGTCTCAGCGTTCCGGAAGGATTCCTTGCGATCGACGGAATCTTGGATCTCTGCCTCAATGTTGTAGACGGACTGGTTGTTTATCCGAAGGTTATCGAGAAGAGACTGATGTCTGAGCTTCCATTTATGGCAACTGAGAATATCATGATGGATGCAGTTAAGGCAGGCGGAGACCGTCAGGAACTTCATGAGCGTATCCGTGAGCTTTCCATGGAAGCAGGAAAGAACGTGAAGGTAGAGGGTAAAGATAACAATCTTCTTGAGCTGATCGCAGCAGATCCGGCATTTAACCTGACTCTTGAGGATCTTCAGAAATCCATGGATCCGTCCAGATATACAGGACGTGCCAAAGAGCAGACAGAGGCATTTATCGCCAATGTGGTACAGCCGGTTCTGGATGCACATAAGGATCTGCTTGGCGTTAAGGTTGAGATCAACGTATAATTCCAAGATGTTATAAACATTAAGAAATGAACACAGACAGGAATGACGTGTCTCTGTGTATTACAGGCAGAGAACATGCCGTTCCGAATAATAGAGAAAGACACAAGGAGGAACTGTGTTATGGTAACTGCAGTAGTAGGAGCAAACTGGGGAGATGAAGGTAAAGGCAAGATCACAGATATGCTTGCTGAGAAAGCCGATATCATCGTAAGATTTCAGGGTGGAGCCAATGCGGGCCACACCATCGTAAATGATTACGGTAAATTCGCACTTCATACACTTCCGTCAGGTGTGTTTTACGGACATACGACCAGTGTCATCGGAAACGGTGTTGCACTGAACATTCCGGTATTCTTCAAGGAGTACAACGAAGTAGTAGGCCGTGGAGTACCGGCACCGAAGATCCTGATCTCCAACAGAGCACAGATGGTAATGTCTTACCACATTCTGTTCGATCAGTATGAAGAGGAGCGTCTTGGAGGCAAGGCTTTCGGTTCCACAAAATCCGGAATCGCTCCGTTCTATTCTGACAAATATGCAAAGATCGGCTTCCAGGTAAGTGAGCTTTTTGATGAGGAAGCACTGAAAGAGAAGGTTGTACGTATCTGCGAGACCAAGAACGTAACACTTGAGCATCTCTATCATAAGCCTCTTCTGAAACCGGAAGACATCATGAATGAGCTGATGGAATACAAGAAGATGGTTGAGCCATACGTATGCGACGTATCTCTCTATCTCTGGAATGCACTGAAAGAGGGAAAACAGGTTCTTCTTGAGGGACAGCTCGGAACTCTGAAAGACCCGGATCACGGAATCTATCCGATGGTTACATCCTCTTCCACACTGGCTGCTTATGGTGCTATCGGTGCAGGCCTGCCTCCATATGAGATCAAGAAGGTCGTAACCGTATGCAAAGCTTACTCCAGTGCAGTTGGAGCAGGTGCATTCGTTTCTGAAATCTTCGGCGAGGAAGCAGATGAGCTGAGAAAACGTGGCGGTGACGGTGGTGAGTTCGGTGCTACTACAGGCCGTCCGAGACGTATGGGATGGTTCGACTGTGTTGCATCCAAATACGGATGCCGTCTCCAGGGAGCTACAGACGTTGCTTTTACAGTACTGGATGTTCTGGGATATCTGGATGAGATCCCGGTTTGCACAGGCTATGAGATCGACGGAGAGGTGACAACAGAATTCCCGACAACTGTGCAGCTTGAGAAAGCAAAACCGGTTATTGAGAAGCTTCCGGGATGGAAATGCGATATCCGTGGAATCAAAAAATATGAGGATCTTCCGGAGAACTGCAGAAAATATGTAGAGTTCGTAGAAAAACATATTGGATTCCCGATCACAATGATCTCTAACGGACCAGGAAGAAACGACATCATTTACAGATAATTATTTTTACAGTATCAGGATTATGACAACAGGAAGCGCCGGGGAAGAATTTCTCCGGCGCCCTTTTGTTTCAAAGAGATATTCAGTTAAAATAACAGATAGAATAGCGGATGTATCATGTGAAAGGAAGCTCAATGAAAAATTTTAAAAGAATCGCGGCACTTGCAGGTGTTGTCATATTACTTCTTATATTCTGCCTTCCAATGGCATTTGCCTGGGGAAGCAGTGAAAACGCCCAGGCTTTGTTCCGGGGGGCTTTTGCGGCAGCAGTTCTGGTACCGATCGTAGCGTATGTTTTCTGGATGGCGTACCGGATCTGGGGAAATAAGAAGCCGAGAGAGGATGAAAACCGTATGATCGAGAATATTATTTTTGATGTGGGAAATGTGCTGATGGGCTATGACTGGGAAGAGTATCTTCGGAGCTATGACTTCCCGGAAGAAAAGTATCAGAAAATCGCAGATGCAGTATTTCGAAACCCGATCTGGGAGGAACAGGACCGTGGACAGCATGAGGAGTCCTGGTATGTAGATAAATTTGTGGAAAGTGCACCGGAATATGAAGCAGATATTCGTGAGGTGGTACGACGTGATCCGGAGTGTATGCATCTGTATGATTATGCGGAAACCTGGGTGAAATATCTCAAAAATCAGGGATATCATCTCTATGTCCTTTCCAACTACGGAACTTATATGCTGGATCGTACAAAGCAGGATATGTCTTTTCTGAAATATATGGATGGAGTGGTATTTTCCTGTGATGTGCAGCAGATCAAGCCTGAGGTGGATATTTACAAAACACTTCTGAAGCGTTACAGCCTGAAACCGGAGAAATCGGTATTTCTGGATGATCGTGCCGTGAACTGTGAGGGAGCCGGAAAAGCCGGTATCCATACCATCCAGTTTGAGAATCTGAAGCAGGCGGCGAAAGCGCTTGAGAAGCTTGGTGTGAAATGACCTTCAGTGTGAAAAGAGAAACGCAGAGGGCCTGCACCATCGCGAAGCCCTCTGCATTCTAAAGGGGAGGATATAATAAGTATCTCCCGGAACGGCATCTGTTATACAGAAAATATATAAGATCTTGTAATCTTTTATTCCCTGTTCTTCTTCCGGTATTCACCGGGAGTCATTCCATATGTTTTTTTAAAAGTACGCATGAAATGCTCCGGACTTTCATACCCTACAAGTTCACAGATCGCAAGATTGCTGAGAGAGGTTTCACGCAGAGCATGACATGCCTGGTTCAGCTTGATATCTCGGATGATCTGTAAAAATGTCCGTCCGGTACTTTCCTTGATCAGGGTACTGAAGTGGGAAGTACTATAGCCAAAATGCTTCGCAGCTTCACGTAAGGTAACGCTCTGGTAGTGACGGTTCAGGTAGTTGAGGATTTCCGTTACAGAATTTCCGGTGCTGTCCTTTGTAAGGATGGATTCAATATCATTTTCGTGAAAACGCAGCAGCATGGCCCAGAACATGACTAGCATGGAGTTGAGAAAGGTGCAGCTGTATTTGGCGTGGCCTAGATATTCGATATAGAGATTTTCCAGCATGTCATGGATCTGTGCATCATTTCCACTGTGAAAGATCAGATAATTTCCCACGGTCTTGCGGTACAGCACATGGGCAGTTACTGCTAACGGTAACAAAAGCTCATGGGTACCCTGGCAAATACTTCCTGTACAATATAAGCATACTTTTGGCTATGAAATGCTTTTAAACATAGTGGGTATTTTAGATCCCGGTATGCTGTTTCCTGTGACCATCTGAGATGGTAGAGTTCTTTTAAGTGATCCATATCAAAATCCTTTTTTTACAAGGAAATTCCTTAAGTAAATGACATTGGGAGTGAACAGTAACTCTGAAACAGTTAAGACAGGCGGAAAATCCGCCTGCTCTTGACATGCAGATTTGCACCTGTTGTATATAAAGAGCAAGGGCAAAAAGCTCTGTGAAAGAACTTTTCACCCTTCATTATCATAGAAGAATCTTATTTACAGACTTTTTCTCACAGTCTCTCTGTAGTTTACTATTGCTTTTTGGGCAGCATCAAAATCCTTTTCTAGTACATAAATACATGTTGTTTCATTCTTATGATCAATTCCCGATGCAAAAGTATGATAAAAAATCAAGAAAAAAAGATTATTGAGAAATGTTGCTTTTTTCAATCTGGTTTCATAAGGAATATTATTTTCATTCAACGCTTGTGTTAACCGCACAAGATGATCCATATTATCAGTTTCACATAATTTAATTTTCCCATTATCCTGAATATACTTCATAAAACCACCTCCGTGCTATATGTACATATATAAGAATAAATAATTTCCTGAATCCGTGAAATTCATCCTTTAAGTGAACCAACCTGCCAAGGGCAAGTTGGTTCCATGATAAAAATATACTTCCCTGTCTATTTTCAATACTAATGTCGTGACTCCAAGCGCTCATTGTGCAAAAAAAGGTACACGAAATAAGCCTACTATAAAATTGCTTTGTTACTTATGCGTTTGTGACAGCATATTTCTGACAGATATCAGAAAATATATGCCGCCAGACGTTGCTTTTTCCAAGGCCGATTATCAACTGGCGTGCATGCATGGTTACATGGCTTGCCATCATGATCAGGCTGCTGATAACTGTGCGTAAACGACGGCGTTTAACATCCCTCTTCTGACAAGGTGTTCGTCCTCCAATTGTGCCCTGACCGATCATACGGAGAATGTTATATGCGATCATCCCCAATTCGAGTATCAGTGCATTGGTCGTGAACTTTCCAGATGGAAGTCGCTCCAGATCCATGTCAGTTTTTACCTCACTATGAAACTGCTCGCATTCTCCATGGGCATGATACAGACGGATGATTTCCTCATCCGGGTCACCAAGGTTTGTCCACCAGGTTTCAACTTCAACATCGGGAACCAGATTGAACTGACCATATTTATCAATGGTTCGTTCCGTAATCTCGTAGCCGGTACGGAGTGTAAACTCTTTATTGAACTGCTTATTGGTAACGGTTTTCCAGTCACTGCCTATATAAACAGTTTTTCCATCTCTGGGGCTGTTTATATTCTGGCAGTACTGCTTTGCCATTTCAAACCAATCATCCGTGCTTTCCCGGCGAAGGTTCCGCTTGATAATAAAAAAGCAGCCTGCATCCATCAGAACAGCAACAGTGTCGATGGAGTCATTGCCGGAATCAAGGCGAATCAACAGCGGCTTATCTGTCAGTTTGTGGCAAAGCGTTATTGTTTCCTGCGGAAATTCAACCGTCCCCTTCTGACAATGCTGTTTTCCTTCACGGAGTTCGAAATTGATGGTGTACCCCTCTGTATCTATATATGCCATCATAGGCGCATAGCCGTCACCCCTTTGTAGGTTCGTGAAACACCTTCCTTTTTGGATTTCGAATTATCCATAGGTGTCACATCGATATCTACCGGAACAAGACCATTTGCAAGAGCTGTCGGTTGTATTTTGTTTGTAAGGAGCATCTCAACATTCTGCCCATGCAAAGCATTCCAAGGTAAGTGAGTACAATATCACCGTTCTTAATCTGATGCTGAGACCGGTTGGGTGAATAATGATATTGAACAACAGAGTATCGCAAAATCTTGAAATTATAGGATTTAAGGAGCCTGTGAAGAAATCAACTTCACGGATTCAGGGAAGATATAAAAGTGGAGCTGCATAGAGCAGTTCTAAACTGATTTAATTTTAGCAAAGAAGGTGATGCCTGCCAAGAGGAAAACACAAATTTATGCACATTTTTTTAGAGAGGGAATCCGTGTAATCATTCAATGTGGATAACTTTCCTAAATTTATAAGAAATGTGTAAATATGTGAAATCACAAAATGGGTAGGCTATAAAATAAATTTACCTTTCAAAACTGATATGAAACAGATGTATTTGATTTCTTCGCCAAAAGATGATATAATAAATAGAAATTGCGAAGCGGAATATAAATCTCCGTCTTATTTATCTAAAATTTTGGAAAAGAGGATCAGACAATGAGCGATATGACAATTCTTGAGCAGTGGCGTTCCATTGCTTATAATCAGAATGCAGATAAGAATAAGCTTCAGCGCTTCTGGGCAAATTATTTTAACATTGAGAAGAATATTTATGAGCAGCTTCTTGAGAACCCGGATGAGATCGTTTCCGGAACTGTAAAAGAGCTTGCTGAGAAATACGGTCAGGACGTTATGACTATGGTTGGGTTCCTTGACGGAATCAATGACAGTCTGAAGGTTCCGAACCCGATCGAGACTATGGATGAGGATACCAAGGTAAACCTTGCATTTGATAAAGAGGCACTCTATAAGAACATGGTAGATGCCAAGGCTGACTGGCTTTACAACCTTCCTCAGTGGGACAAGATCTTCACAGAAGAGAAAAAGAAAACCCTCTACATGGAGCAGAAGAAATCCGGCACAGTTGTGAAACCGCACAAGGTCGGAAGAAACGATCCGTGCCCATGCGGAAGCGGCAAGAAATACAAACACTGCTGCGGAAGATAATGAGCGTAAAGAAGAATCTGGATTACATTATCGTGTTAGGTGCCCATGTGGACGGAACACGGATGACACTTGCCCTTCTGGAACGAGCCAGAAGGGCCCTTCTTTATCTTGAAGAAAATCCGGGTACGAAGGCAGTGCTCTCCGGAGGAAAAGGCGATGGAGAAAACATTTCCGAGGCAGAGGCCATGTATCGTTATCTTACCGGTCACGGAATAGACGGGGACAGACTGATAAGGGAAGAGGAATCTACCAGTACGAAAGAGAATTTGGAATTCAGCTGCAGAAAGATCGGAACCACAGACTGTTCCGTAGGCGTGGTGACGAACAATTTTCATGTATGGAGAGGAGCAGCCATTGCAAGAAAATGTGGATTCCGGGAAGTGGCCATGGTACCTTCCAGGTATCGAAGCTGGCGTCTTTTTATCTACATTCCCCGTGAGATTCTGGCCATTATTAAAGACAAACTCATGGGAAATCTGTAGATCTGTGCGAGAAGAGAAATCTCAAAAATTTTGTCAACATGCGTTGACAAATAAAAATACTGCGCTTATAATGAACCACAGAAAAAGAAATAAAAAACACGTTGACGAGACGAGTAAGCTGTGAAACGTTACAGAGAGAGATGTGAAGTGCTGGAAACATCTTATCGGGAAACAGCCGAAGACTACCTCCGAGTGGCCCCAATCCGGTCCGGTGATTCCGTTATCATCATAATTAAGAGGCTTTGCATCCTGGCATGACTGGGCAGCAGAGCAAGCAGGGTGGAACCGCGAGAATGAATGAACTCGTCCCTTACAGTATGTGATGTACTGTGAGGGATTTTTTTATTGCAGAATCTCTTGCAAAAGCAGACACATACTGTGTACCATAGAAACTTCATTTAAAATGAAAGGAGAAACAACAATGATCATTACATTAAAAGACGGCTCAAAAAAAGAATATGCAGAAGCAAAAGCTGTGATCGATATCGCATATGACATCAGCGAAGGCCTTGCACGTGCTGCATGTGCAGGAGAAGTAAACGGAGAAGTCGTAGATCTTCGTACAGTTCTTGACAGCGACTGTGAGCTGAATATCCTTACAGCGAAAGACGAGAAGGGCCTTGCAGTTCTCCGTCATACAGCATCTCACGTAATGGCACAGGCTGTACAGAACTTATACCCGGAGGCAAAGGTTGCCATCGGACCATCCATTGATACAGGCTTTTACTATGATTTCGACCACGAGCCATTTTCACGTGAGGATCTTGACGCCATTGAGAAAGAGATGAAAAAGATCATCAAAAAAGGCGCAAAGATCGAGCGTTTTACAAAATCCCGTGAGGATGCCATCGCATACTTTAAAGAGAAAAATGAGCCATACAAGGTTGAGCTGATCGAGGATCTTCCGGAGGGAGAAGAGATTTCCTTCTATTCACAGGGAGACTGGATAGACCTCTGTGCAGGCCCGCACCTGATGAGTGTAAAAGGCATCAAGGCATTCAAGCTTCTTTCTTCTTCCAGCGCATACTGGAGAGGCAGTGAGAAAAATGCAATGCTCACACGTATCTATGGAACAGCCTATGCTACAAAGGATGAGCTGAAAGAGCATCTGGAGCAGATGGAAGAAGCAAAGAGACGTGACCATAACAAGCTTGGCCGTGAGATGAAGATCTTCACAACTGTAGATGTGATCGGACAGGGACTTCCGCTTATCATGCCAAACGGTGTGATCATGATGCAGGAGCTTCAGCGCTGGATCGAGGATGAGGAGACAAAGCGTGGATATGTAAGAACAAAAACTCCTCTTATGGCAAAGAGCGATCTCTACAAGATCTCCGGACACTGGGATCATTACAAAGATGGTATGTTCGTACTTGGTGATGAGGAGAAGGACAAAGAGGTTTATGCACTTCGTCCGATGACATGTCCGTTCCAGTACTATGTATACAAAGCAGAGCAGCACAGCTACCGTGATCTGCCGATCCGTCTCGGCGAGACCTCCACACTGTTCCGTAATGAGGATTCCGGAGAGATGCATGGCCTGACACGAGTTCGTCAGTTTACTATTTCCGAGGGACATCTGATCGTAAGACCGGACCAGATGGTAAAAGAGTTCAAAGACTGTATCGCACTTGCCCAGTACTGTCTGCAGGTACTTGGTGTTGAGGAAGATGTAACCTATCATCTTTCCAAATGGGATCCGACAAACAAAGAGAAATACATCGGTGAGCCGGAGGTATGGGAAGAGACAGAAGGCCATATCCGCCAGATGCTTGAGGAACTGAACATTCCATTCACAGAGGATGTGGGCGAGGCTGCTTTCTACGGACCGAAGGTTGATATCAACGCAAAGAACGTATACGGAAAAGAAGACACCATGATCACGATCCAGTGGGATGCACTTCTTGCAGAGCAGTTTGATATGTACTATATCGATGAGAATGGCGACAAACAGCGTCCGTACATCATCCACCGTACATCCATGGGATGCTATGAGAGAACACTGGCATGGCTCATTGAGAAATACGCAGGAATGTTCCCGACATGGCTCTGCCCGGAGCAGGTTCGTGTGATCCCGATCTCCGAGAAATATAACGATTATGCACAGAAGGTTGAAGCTCAGATGAGAGAAGCTGGAATCCGCTGCTCTGTGGACGGACGTTCCGAGAAGATGGGATACAAGATCCGTGAGGCACGTCTTGAGAGAGTACCTTACATGCTTATCGTTGGTGCAAAAGAGGAAGAAGAGGGTAAGGTTTCCGTAAGAAGCCGCTATCTTGGCGATGAGGGAATGAAAGAGCTTGGTGAGTTCATTGACTTCATCAAAGAAGAGATCAAGAACAAAACGATCCGTAAGATCGAGGTTCAGGAAGAGAAGAAATAAACAAAACAGATGATTGACGGATAAATAAAAGGCGACCCGTGTGATAGGCGGGCCGCCTTTATTTTTGATCCGGCAATATTGAGACCACGCTGTGATGCGGAGGCGGTCAGTATTGCCGGATATTTTTTATTTAAAATATTTCTCCCTGACGAGTTCAACCGGCATGTCCAGTCCGGTCCAGATGTGGAAAGCCTTTACACCCTGGTGGAGCAGCATGTACATTCCGTTAAAGGTCGGACATCCGGCTTCCCGGGCTTCCCTGAGAAGTCTTGTTTCTCTTGGCTCATATACAACATCGGCTACGGTAAGTTCCGGATGGAACAGAGTCTTGTCCGGGATCACGGTGCCTGTCACATCCGGAACCATTCCCACAGAAGTTGCATTGATGAGGAGATTGCTTTCCTCCAGTGCGTCCTTCAGCGCAGTGTGATCATCCATCTCATGAAGGATCATCTCACATTCTGTCATATGAGATATTTTTTCTGCCATGGCAGCAGCACGTTCCCAGTAACGGCTGGTAGGACGTGCAAAAACATGGATCTTTTTTGCACCCTCCAGGGCGGACTGGCCGCAGATTGCCATTCCGGCACCGCCGACGCCCATAACGGTGATGGTGCGTCCTTTTACATCACAGCCGGCATCTCTGGCAGACTGGGTAAATCCATAACCATCAGTATTAAACCCCTTTAATTTTCCATTGTCGTTGCGTACGGTATTTACCGCTCCGATCAGCTGGGCAGTGGGAGAAAGCTCGTCCAGAAGCTCCACGATCTTATTCTTGTTTGGCATGGTCAGGTTAAAGCCCTTGATCCCACAGGCTTTCAGTCCTTCCACAGCCTGGGGAAGGGTCTCCTCTGTTACATCAAAACAGAGATACACATAATCAAGTCCAAGATAACGGAATGCCTCATTGTGCATTAAAGGTGATACGCTGTGTGCCACGGGGCTTCCCAGAAGGCCGGTAAGCCCGGTATGTCCGGTAATATTGATCATTGTTCGATTCCCTCCTGTATCTCATATAATAGAATTTCTTTACGAAATATAATAAAAATATTTTAGCACTATAAAGTGCGAAAATCAACAAATACAAATATTGTACGGAAATTTATACATTTTTGTCGCTGATTCATAGAAAAAATCTATAAATGTCGAGGCAGACAGAAACGACCCGATAAGTTAGAAGAATCGACATCCGGATTTGACAAAATATGCAAAGAGCCTGCCCTATAATAAATACACTTACCAAAGTTGAGAATCGATGGTAGACGAAACAGCAGTGGGGGAAGCTTATGTATCAGAGGATATACATAGATATCGTTTTTATGACGAATTTCCTTATGGATTACATGCTTTTAAGACTTGTGGGAAAATTTCTGCATCTTGACGGGAAACGCAGAAGATGTGTGATATCCGCTGCCTTTGGATCTTTTGTATCCTGCCTGCTTGTATGTGCACCTTTTAAGATCATTTTTCCTGCCGCTGTACTGATCCATGGCGGCTGCGCTTTTTTTATGGCGTCGTTTGCTTTTCGACTGAAAAAAGGCGGCCTTCTTGTAAAAACCATTCTGGCTCTGTATTTCACAGCTTTTGTGGTTGGCGGGATCTATCAGGCACTGGAAACGGAAAGGACCATGACGGTGAAAATATTTCTGCTTTTTCTGGCAGGGATTTATGGCACACTTTATACTCTGGGATGTGTGACCGAGACCTTCCGGTTTGGAAGAAGAAATATTTTTCCGGTCACTTTGAAATATCAGGGGAAACTGCAGCAGACATACGGCTTTTATGATACCGGAAATCTCCTTATGGATCCTGTGAAAAAACAGCCGGTATCGATCATCAAACAGGAACTTTTGGGAAGCCTGATATCGAAAGAGCAGGTGAAAAAACTGATGGATATTAAAGATAAACCAGAGGCACTGGAAAATACAGGATTTGTCAGTCTGCAGCCGCATTTTCTGAGCTGTCATACCGCAGATGGAAAAAAAGGACTGCTGCTGGCAGTGATCCTTGATGAACTTCTGATCCAGACTCCCGAAAGGGTGGTACATGTAGGAAAACCGGTGCTTGCCATAACATCCGAGCCCTCAGCTTTGGGAGAAGAGTACGAGATACTTTTGAATTCCAGACTATTAAATTGAGAAGGGGGCTTATGTTATGAACAGAGCAGCTGCAAGATCCTATCCGTTTCAGGTAATCCGGAAATTTATGTTCAATCGTCCGGGAGAGGTTTTTTATATTGGTGGAAATGATATCCTTCCGGCGCCGTTGTCAGCGGAACGGGAGGCTGAAGTGATCGAAATGCTGGGAACAGAAAAGGAAAAAGAGGGAAAGTCGGTTCTGATCGAGCATAATCTACGGCTGGTGGTTTATATTGCAAAGAAATTTGATAATACAGGGGTAGGTGTGGAGGATCTGATCTCCATCGGAACCATAGGGCTCATAAAGGCTATCAATACCTTTGATCCGGTAAAAAATATCAAGCTTGCCACCTATGCATCACGATGTATCGAAAATGAGATCCTGATGTATCTGAGGAGAAACAGCAAAACAAAGATGGAGGTTTCCATTGATGAGCCGCTGAATGTGGACTGGGATGGAAATGAGCTGCTGCTTTCGGATATCCTGGGAACGGATGACGATGTGATCTCCAGACGTCTGGAAGATGAGGTGGAGATCGCACTTCTTGGAAAAGCCATCAGCAAACTGACAAAGCGGGAACAGATGATCATCCGTCTGCGATTCGGTATCGGAAACCGGGAAGGAAGCGAGAAAACACAGAAGGAGGTAGCGGATCTTTTAGGAATTTCGCAATCCTACATTTCCCGCCTGGAAAAGCGGATCATGAAGCGGCTGCGGAAAGAAATCGTAAAGTATGAATAGAAGAAACCGCAAATGGCTCCGTGATGTGGAGGCAGACCAGACAGAGGAGGGCGGTGTTGCCCATGTTGTTCCGGATATCATTTCCGGAAACGAAGGGTATAATTGGCTCCTTGAGCAGGGAAGGCATTCGGCAGCAGCGAGAAGATTTAAAATTCCGGGAAATACAGTAGAATTTGTCAGAGACCTTCGATATAATAAATACAGAGTGTTTACAGAACTACGGAATGAACAAAAGAAGAAGGGGTGTGGCAGAATGATCGACATTGCGCATGCAAAACAGGAATTCGAAAAATATCTGGATGAATACGACCGGGAGGATGAACAGATCTGTCTGAAGATCGTACATACCTATGGTGTGGTGAAATACGCAGGAGAGATCGCCAGAAAAATGGAATGTTCCGGTGAAGATGTGGAACTTGCGGAGCTGATCGGTCTGCTTCATGATATAGGCCGTTTTGAGCAGATCCGTAGATTTCACAGCTTTGAGCCGGGAACCATGGATCATGCTGTGTTCGGTGCAGAACTTCTCTTCGGGGAGGAGAAGCTGATCCGGCGTTTTGTGGAGGATGATAAATTTGATGAGCTGATCGATGCAGCAATTCGGAAGCACAGTGATTTCAAACTGGAAGGAATCCACGATGCAAGAACACTTTTCCATGCAAAACTGATACGAGATGCCGATAAGCTGGATAACTGCAGAGTAAAGCTGGAGGCGTCTGTTGAAGCCATGCTGGGAGTCTCTGAGAAAGCTGCAGGAGAAGGGCTGATCTCACCGGCAGTGTGGGAGTCCTGTCTCAGAAGAGAATCCGTGTTATCCGCAGACAGACATGTGCCGGTGGATTACTGGGTATCTTATCTTGCACAGTATTATGATATTAATTTTCCTGAGACCTGTGAGATCATCGAAGAAGAGGATTATATCACCAGGATCGCAGGCCGGCTGACGTACCAGGAACAGGATACCAGAACTAAGCTCCATATTCTCACAGAAGATCTGAACAGGTATCTGGAGATGCCGGCTGTGTCTGTGAAGGAATAGGAGCATAGCAGTTACTGTTCACTGGCAATGTCCCGCGAGGTGTTTTTTGTGAGCGAAGGTCACAGAAAACCCGAGACATACCGCGCGAATTTATGCGATTAGCATAAATTCTGTGCATCGCGAAGCGTGTTACTGAGAACGGAGTGAGCAGTAACTCATAGCAGAGAGACTTGTTATATTTTTTTGTTTGGGGTTGACTTTGAGGTGGTTTTCGCCTAAAATATATCAAAGATACGGCGATGATGAGAATAGTACACAGGGAATTATCTCAGAGAGGGATCTGCTTTGGTGGAAGGATCCTGTGCGTGAACTGTGGAACCGGCCTCGGAGCTCTGCGTGATTGAAGCGTGGCGTGTGTTTCCGGCGTTAACGGGTGTTGAGAGAACAGCTTTTCAGGCTGTTAACTGGGGTGGTACCGCCGAAGTCATTCGGTCCCTTGTGAGGGATTTGGATGGCTTATTTTTTGTCCGTAAAACAGGATTGTAAATACAGTGTACGGTTTATAGGACAGAAGAGTAAGCTGGAAGGATTCCGGATTGCTGTGGCTGCCTGACAGCCGGCAATATGTAACAGATCACAAGAAAAAGGAGATTTATCATGGCAAAAGAAAAGAAATTAGTACAGGCCATCACATCTATGGATGAGGATTTTGCTCAGTGGTATACAGACGTTGTTAAGAAGGCTGAGCTCTGTGGCTATACAAGTGTTAAGGGTTGTATGGCGATCAAACCTGCAGGTTATGCGATCTGGGAGAATATCCAGCATGAGCTTGACCGCAGATTTAAAGAAACCGGTGTAGAGAACGTTTACATGCCGATCTTTATCCCGGAGTCTCTTCTTGATAAAGAGAAAGATCATGTAGAAGGTTTTGCTCCGGAGGTTGCATGGGTGACTCATGGCGGCCTTGATCCGCTGCAGGAGAGACTTTGCGTGCGTCCGACTTCTGAGACTCTGTTCTGCGATTTCTACCAGAAAGAGATCCAGTCCCACAGAGATCTTCCAAAGGTATATAATCAGTGGTGTTCCGTTGTCCGTTGGGAAAAGACAACACGTCCCTTCCTTCGTTCCAGAGAGTTCCTGTGGCAGGAGGGACATACTGCTCATGCAACAGCTGAGGAAGCGGAGCAGCGTACCATCCAGATGCTGAACATCTATGCAGACTTCTGCGAGGAAGTTCTTGCGATTCCGGTCATCAAAGGCCAGAAGACAGACAAGGAGAAATTTGCAGGTGCTGAGGCTACTTATACCATCGAATCTCTGATGCACGACGGCAAGGCTCTCCAGTCCGGTACAAGCCATAACTTTGGAGATGGCTTTGCCAAAGCATTCGGAATCCAGTACACAGATAAAGATAACACACTGAAATATGTTCACCAGACATCCTGGGGAATGACAACCCGTATGATCGGTGCGATCATCATGGTTCACGGTGATAACAGCGGACTTGTTCTTCCTCCGAGGATCGCTCCGGTACAGACTGTGATCATCCCGATCCAGCAGCGTAAAGAAGGTGTTATGGAGAAGGCTGACGAGCTTCTTGCAGCACTGAAGGCAGCAGGTATCCGTGCAAAGGTTGACGCGACAGACAAGAGCCCGGGATTCAAGTTTGCTGAGCAGGAGATGCGTGGTATCCCGCTTCGTGTGGAATGTGGACCGAAGGATATCGAGAACGGTCAGGCAGTTCTCTGCAGAAGAGATACCCGTGAGAAATATACAGTATCCTTCGAGGAGCTTGCAGATAAGGTAAAAGAGCTTCTGGATACCATTCAGCATGATATGCTGGAGCGCGCACGTGCACACAGAGAGGCACATACTTACGTAGCAAAGAATTATGAGGAGTTCGGTGAGATCATCAACAGCAAACCGGGATTCATCAAAGCTATGTGGTGCGGTGATCGTGCATGTGAAGACAAGATCAAGGAAGATTTCCAGGCAACATCCAGATGTATGCCGTTTGAGCAGGAGCAGTTAAGCGACGTTTGCGTATGCTGCGGAAAACCGGCTAAGAAAATGGTTTACTGGGGACGTGCATACTAAAAAATACAGCAGGCCACTTCAAAAAAGTGGGATGATCATATTGCGTTACTGTTCACTGGTAATGTCCCGCGAGGTGTTTTGTGTGAGCGAAGGTCACAGAAAACCCGAGACATACCGCGCGAATTTATGCGATCAGCATAAATTCTGTGCATCGCGAAGCGTGTTACTGAGAACGGAGTGAACAGGAACCATATTGCAGAAACAACGGCGGGGCAAAATATGCTCCGCTGTTTTTATGAATCTATGTTATAATAGCGTTAAGGAAAACATATCAGAATATTATTCGGCTGCTGACATGGAGATAATACAGTGAAATGTAAACGTGTTTTGAACGGACAGCAGCGATCATCAAGAGGAGTTATCATGACGATTAATATACCACAAAAGGCAGCGCAGATACTGAAGACCTTGAATGCTGCCGGCTATGAGGCATATGTTGTAGGCGGCTGTGTCAGGGATTCTATCCTGGATCGGGTGCCTGGAGACTGGGATATCACCACCTCTGCACTTCCGGAGCAGGTGAAGGAGCTTTTTCACAGAACTGTAGATACGGGGATCCAGCATGGAACAGTAACTGTAATGATGGGCAAAGAGGGCTTTGAGGTGACAACCTACCGTGTGGACGGAGAATATCATGACGGCCGCCACCCGGATGCCGTGACCTTTACCAGGAGTCTTGAGGAAGATCTGAAACGAAGAGATTTTACCATCAACGCCATGGCGTATCATCCGGAACATGGACTGGTGGATCTGTTTGGTGGAATGGAAGATATCAATGGGAAGATCATCCGTTGTGTTGGTGATCCGGTAGAACGTTTTACAGAGGATGCCCTTCGTATGCTCCGTGCAGTGCGTTTTTCCGCACAGCTTGGTTTTACTGTGGAGGAAAATACGAAAGCGGCACTGGCGCGGATGTCGGGGAATCTGGAGCATGTCAGTGCAGAGCGTATCCAGACAGAGCTTGTAAAGCTTCTGGTATCCGATCATCCGGATTATCTCCGAACCGCCTGGGAGACAGGTCTTACCCGGGAATTTCTTCCGGAATTTGACGCCTGTATGGAAACCGAGCAGAATACCCCTCATCATTGCTATACCGTGGGAGAGCACATTCTGAAAAGTCTTACAGAAATCGAGAATGACCGGCTTCTCCGTATCACCATGCTTCTTCATGACATTGCCAAGCCGGTTGTAAAAAAGACAGATGAGAATGGAAGAGACCACTTTAAGACTCACGGACCGGCAGGCGAAAAGCTGGCAGGAAAGATCCTGCGCCGTCTGAAATTTGATAATGTAACGATCCGAAATACCTGTCGTCTGATCCGGTATCATGATCTTCGTCCCACTCCGGACGCCGAGGATGTGCGGAGAGCTGTGAATCTTATCGGAGAAGAGCTTTTTCCGCTGTATCTGAAAGTGCAGAAGGCAGATCTTTTATCCCAGAGCACTTACAGGAGGGAGGAGAAGCTGGCACGGTTAAGCGGTGTGACGGAAGCTTATCAGGGGATCCTTGAAAGAGGTGAATGTACATCTCTGAAAACCCTGGCAGTTTCCGGAAAGGATCTTATAAAGGCAGGACATCCGGCTGGACCGGCACTGGGAGCACTGCTCGAAAGACTTCTTGACTGTGTGCTGAAAGATCCAACCCTTAATACAAAAGAAAAACTTCTTGAAACAGCAGAAAAAGACAGCATAAAAACCGAATAGAATAACAAAAATCCCCCCTGCATAAAATAGAACGTAAAATAAGGCAGGGGGGAACTTTTTTGTATGATTATGGGTTGAGCGTGCTGGAGCAGTATGGGCTTACGGCTTCATTCTCCGGCAGGGTGCGGGGGGCACTTCTGTGCCGGACAGAAAAAGGTCCGGTGATACTCCGGGAATTTCATGGCTCGGAAAAAAAGCTTTCCATGCAGCAGCAGCTTCTTGAAAAAATGAAAGAACAGAACTGTCTTGTGGACGCCTATCTCAGAAACAGGGAAGGCGTACTGGTAAGCAGGGACAAAGATTCTGTTCCATATACTGCACAGATCTGGTTTGAGGGACGGGAATGTGACACGAGATCCGAAAACGATATTTTAAAAAGCATCCGGACTCTGGCACAGATCCACAAGATCATGCAGCTTCCTGTGGAAATGGATTATGCGGGAAGAAATCTGCAGGAAGAATATATCCGGCATAATCAGGAAATGAAAAAAATACGCCGTTTTATCCGAAAAAAAGGAGCGGTCAATTCTTTTGAGAAAGATTATCTGAAAAGCGTGGAATGGTTTCTGCAAAAAGGAGAAGAAGCGGCAGCTATGCTGGAAACCACGGATTATAAAAATCTGCGGCAGCAGTCTCTTCAAAGTGGCAGTATCTGTCATGGCGAATATAATCAGCATAATGTGCTGATACTTGGGAAAAACACAGCGGTGACGAATTTCAGTCACTGGAGCTTTGATGTGCAGATGGCAGATCTGTACCGCTTTATGCGGAAAATCCTGGAGAAATACAGCTGGGATCTGCACCTCGCGCAGAAGATGCTTTCTGCATATGATTCCGTACGGCCGCTCTCGGAGTCTGAGTGGCAGAACCTGAGAGTCCGGTTCTGTTATCCGGAAAAATACTGGAAACTGGCAAACCATTATTATACACATAACAAGGCTGTGATCTCCGGAAAAAATGTGGAAAAGCTGAGAACCCTGATCCATCAGAAAAAACAGTGGGAGGAATTTTCAAAACAGTGCTTCAGGCAGTAATGATTCTGAATGTGACAAAAACAAAACTTCCCTTTTTCTGAAAATTGTTATATAATATTAAGTATCTTATATAAAGAAACAGGGAGGTATTTTGGAACATGGATTATAAAGAAATCTATAATCAGTGGCTTGAAAACCCATACTTCGATGAGGCGACAAAAGAAGAATTGAAAGCGATCAAAGACGACGAGAATGAGATCAAAGAGCGTTTTTATATGGATCTTGAGTTTGGTACGGCAGGCCTGCGTGGTATCATCGGCGCAGGTACCAACCGTATGAATATTTATGTGGTAAGAAGAGCAACCCAGGGGCTTGCCAACTATATTGCCAAGGTTGACAAGAAATCCCAGGGAGTTGCTATCGCATATGATTCCCGTCATATGTCACCGGAGTTTGCCCAGGAAGCAGCACTTTGCCTGGCAGCAAACGGGATCAAGGCTTATATCTTTGAGACACTTCGTCCGACACCGGAGCTTTCCTTTGCAGTACGTCATCTGGGCTGTGTGGCAGGTATCAACGTAACAGCCAGCCACAATCCTCCGGAATACAACGGATACAAGGTTTACTGGGAGGACGGCGCGCAGATCACACCACCTCATGATTCCGGTATCATGGGCGAGGTAAAGGCGATCTCCGACTGGAATACCGTAAAGACCATGGATAAGGAAGACGCAGTAAAGGCAGGACTTTTTGAAGTGATCGGACAGGCTGTCGATGATGCTTACATGGCAGAGCTTAAGAAACAGATCATCCATATGGATGCGATCCAGGCAGAGGGCAGGAACCTGAAGATCGTTTACACACCTCTTCACGGAACCGGCAATATCCCGGCCAGAAGGATCCTTAAAGAGCTTGGATTTGAGAATGTATATGTAGTACCGGAGCAGGAGCTTCCGAACGGGGATTTCCCGACAGTCAGCTATCCGAACCCGGAGGCAGCAGAGGCATTTGAGCTTGGCCTGAAGCTTGCGAAGGAAGTGGATGCAGACATCGTACTTGCCACAGACCCGGATGCAGACCGTCTTGGCGTCCGCGTAAAGGATAAAAACGGAGAGTATCATGATCTTACCGGTAACATGTCCGGATGCCTTCTTGCAAACTATGAGCTGAGCCAGAGAAAGGCTGTAAACGGAAGCCTTCCGGAGGACGGAGCTCTTGTAAAGACTATCGTTACAACAAACCTGGCAGATGCCATTGCCAAGGGATACAACGTGAATCTTATCGAAGTACTTACCGGATTCAAATACATCGGACAGCAGATCCTCGGATTTGAGAACAGTGGCAAGGGTACATATCTTTTCGGATTTGAGGAGAGCTACGGCTGCCTGATCGGAACCTATGCAAGAGACAAGGATGCCATTGTTGCTACCATGGCACTTTGCGAAGCTGCTGCTTACTATAAGACACAGGGCAAGACTCTCTGGGATGCAATGATCGATATGTATGAGGAGTTCGGTTACTATAAGGATGCCATTCAGGCAGTTACCATGAAGGGTATCGAGGGACTTCAGAAGATCCAGGAGATCATGACAACACTTCGTCAGAATCCGCCTGCTGAGTTTGCCGGACATAAGGTGACTGCTGTACGTGACTACAAGCTGGATGAGATCACAGATCTTGCAACAGGTGAGAAGAAGCCGACAGGACTTCCGAATTCCAATGTTCTCTACTATGAGCTTACCGATGATGCATGGGTTTGCGTAAGACCGTCCGGAACAGAGCCTAAGGTTAAATTCTATTATGGCGTTAAGGGAACATCTCTTGCAGATGCAGACGAGAAATCCGATGCAATGGGCAAGGCTGTTCTTGAAATGGTTGATTCCATGAAATGATAAAATGGTCACATTCCGCCTGTAATATGCGAAAAACCTTGACATTATAAGCCAAAAGCGGTATATATATAAAGCAAAGTCAAAAATAAGAGAACATCAATTATAGGAGGAAACACCATGAATAAAACAGAGTTAGTGGCAGCAATGGCGAAAGACACCAATCTTTCCAAGAAAGATGTAGAAGCTGTTCTGAAATCTTTTATCGATGTTGTAACAGATGAACTGAAAAAAGGCGAGAAGATTCAGCTGGTTGGATTTGGAACTTTCGAAGTAAGCACAAGAGCTGCAAGAGAGGGAAGAAATCCTCAGACTGGTGAGACCATGACGATCGAGGCTTCCAAGTCTCCGAAGTTCAAAGCAGGAAAAGCTTTAAAGGACGTTGTCAACGGTAAATAATCTGTTGGTTCAGAGTGATAACGGCAGGGGAAACCGGGTTTTGGTTTCCCCTGCTTTTTTAGGAGGAAAAATTATGCGTCTTGATAAATATCTGAAAGTATCCAGACTGATCAAACGCCGCACGGTGGCAAATGAAGCCTGCGATGCAGGAAGAGTTCTGGTCAATGACAAGCCGGCCAAGGCTTCTGTACAGGTAAAGACCGGTGACACTGTGGAGATCCAGTTTGGAAGCCGTAATGTAAAGGTTGAAGTCCTGGAAGTTAAGGAAACGGTAAAAAAGGATGAGGTGGAAAGCATGTTCCGCTATATCTGATGCAGGGACAGCTGCCGTTTGGGCGTGATGGTCTATTCCGGATGGATTTTTCATAAAATAAAAGAGAAATCATCCCCAGGGAGGTATGGATTGGACGAGAAGAAACCGGCAGCATTTCACAGTCTGATGCTGGAGCGGCAGAAAGGCGGCACCATAACGGGAATCCGGGAGGTGATCTCTTTCGATGAAAAAGAAATACTGCTGCATACAGAGGAAGGAAAGTTATCCATAAAAGGCGAAGGACTTCATGTAAAACATCTTGATCTGAAAAGTGGGCAGCTTAGCTTGGAGGGAAAAATCGACAGTCTTACCTATCTTGGCAGGAAAAAGGACAAAAAAGAAGGATCCCTTTTAAAAAGACTGTTCCATTAAAGCTAAAATGACAGCAAACCGGTTGATATTTTTTTGAAGAAGTTGTAAAATCTGGATGTATAAGCTCGGAAAAGGTAAAGAGATCAGATTGTGTAAAAAAGGAGCAGCAGATTGAAAAATCCAAAAAAGGGAAAAGAAAAAAAACGGATCGGATATAATTATCTTGGCATGGCGGGGATCATGGTGATCGCACTGGTGTTGCTGGGAAGCCTTATGCTGCAGAGTAAGACTCTGGAACGGCGCAGGGATTATTATGATTCCAAAGCTACAGCACTGGAGAAGTCCATTGAAAGTGAGAAGGAACGTACCAAGGAGATCGAAGCAGAGAAAGAACATATGAAGACCGACGAATATGTGGAAGAGGCGGCTCGTGAGAAGCTGGGACTTGTGAAAGACAACGAGATCGTGTTTCAGGAAGAAAAATAGCTGAAAATCAAAGGTTTCGACGAAATTTTTTTTGACATTTTCGTGCGGCTTTGACAGATATTTCAGGGATCTTCCTTTATAATGTTCAGTCAGTGAAGGTTATAAGGGGAGGGGAAAATATGCAGGAATGGATCATTGCCATGCTCGTAGTCAGCATACTGCTGATACTCCGGGACATGGCAAAAACTGTCTTTTCGGGAAAAACGAAGGAAAAAGAAGAAATGCTGCCGCTTTGTGAAAGCCATCCCCAGAAGGAAAAAGTGGAACGGTATGCAGCATCCTTCCGGAAGCTTGCGGATACATTTTACGGAATGCCTTATCGTAAGGAATTTTTGAGCGGAGGACAGTTGAACCGTATCATATCGGACACCAGTGCGGCTGTATGTTCCAGATGTTATCAGAGAGAGATCTGCTGGGGAGAGCGTGCCGGGGAAACCATGCGGGGCAGTGAGAATATGATCCGTACCATGGAGGAAGGCAATGAAGAGAGTATCCAGAGAGCACGCAGTGAATGGATGGGAGCATGTGGCCGTTCCGCCCAGTATTTTCAGGTCCTGAATGAGGGATTTCGTGAAGAAAGGCAGAATCTCGTGTGGGATAACCGGATGATCGAAAGCCGGCTTGCAGTTGCACAGCAGCTGACGGAAATCTCGAGGATCATGGATCATATGGCAGAAGAGCTGTATGATATCATGCCGGCAGATCCGCAGTTTCAGGAAGATCTGAAAAAGGCTCTTCGTAAAAAGCATGTACTTGTAAAGAATGTCTGGGTCATGGATAAGATCGAAGGAAGACGGCAGATATTTCTGAATCTGAGAGCCAGGAGCGGACAGTGTGTTTCCATGACAGAGATCGCACAGATCCTGTCCAGGATCTGCGGAAGCTCCATGACGCCGGACGCCGGCAGCCGCAGTATTGTAAATGGAGATTTTCGTATGGTCCATTTTGTGGAGGATGTCAGTTATCAGATGCTTTACGGAGTAGCGCGGCTTACAAGAGAAGCGGAAAAGGTTTCCGGAGACAATTATATCTGTCGTCAGGAAGAGGATGGCAGGTTTTTTCTCTGTCTGTCTGATGGGATGGGTTCCGGAATAGAAGCGTTTAAAGAAAGCGAGATCGTGGTAGAACTTCTGGAACAGTTTCTGGAATCCGGCTTTTCTCAGGAGACAGCTGCCAGAATGGTGAATTCCGCACTGCTATTGAAAGGACGGGAAGGGATGTTTTCTACTGTTGATATCTGTGCGGTGGATCTTTATACCGGGATCTGTGATTTTCTGAAAGCAGGGGCGTCTTCCACATTTATTAAAAGAGATCACTGGGTGGAATCCATTGCTTCGGAAAATCTTGCAGCAGGCTTGGTCCAGCAGCTGGATTTTGATACTGCCTCAAGGAAGCTTTATCATGGAGATTATCTGATCATGATGACAGATGGAGTTCTGGATGCGCTTCCTACAGAACGGGAAGAGGAAACCATGAAGGAGATCATTATGGATGTCCGGGAAAAAGAGCCCAGGGAGATGGGACGGGGAATACTGGAAAGGGTCCTGGGATACAGTGATTATCATGCCAGGGATGATATGACAGTAGTTGTGGCAGGATTGTGGAAAAAATAGAGTATTTTTGGTTACAGGAGAAAAAATGATCACACGTGTAAGAAAATATATCAGAGACAATCGGATGCTGAAAGCAGAGGATATGGTTGTGGCAGGGGTTTCCGGAGGGGCGGATTCCATAGCAATGCTTCATATTTTGAAAAGTCTTCAGAAAGAGATCGGTTTTTCCATGGAAGTGGTTCATGTCCATCATGGGATCCGGGGCCAGGAGGCGGACCGGGATGAGCAGTTTGTGGAAAAAATCTGCCGGGATTGGGGAATCCCTTTCCGGTCCAGGCATTATCCGGTTCCGGAACTTTCCGGAAAGTGGAAGCTGGGAGAAGAAGAAACCGGAAGGATCGTGCGAAAACAGGCGTTTCAGGAGGAAAAAAAGAGACTTGGTTTTTCCGGAGAACAGTCAAAAAAGAACGGACAGTTCCGGGTTGCGCTGGCACATAATCGCAACGATCTGGCAGAGACTATGCTGCATCATCTGGCAAGGGGAACCGGTATCCGGGGACTTTCCGGGATACAGGCGGTAAATGGTGAGATCATCCGGCCGGTTTTGTGTTTAGAACGAAAGGAGATCGTCAATTATCTGAAAGAGAGAGGTATTTCCTATATCACAGACAGCAGCAATCTTTCAGATGACTATACAAGAAACCGGATCCGTAACCATATTCTTCCGGCTATGGAACAGAAGATCAATGCAAAAGCGGTGGAGCATATGGCAGAAACCGCACGGGTTCTGGCAGAGGCAGATTCGTATCTTCAGAAAAAGGGAAGGGAGCTTCTGGCAGGCTGCCGGAAAGAAAATGGCTATCTTCTGGATGAAAAATTTTTTGCACAGGATCTTATCCTTCAGGAATATGCGGTGATGGAGGCGTTTGAGATACTGGCAGGAAAACGTAAGGACTTTACATCTCTTCATGTGGACCAGGTCCTTTCGCTTCAAAAAAAAGAAAACGGTCGTTATATCAACCTTCCGGAATCGCTGCGGGTAATACGACAGTACGGAGGGGTATGTCTGAAAAAGAACTCTGCATCAGACAGAGAGAATGCTGCTTCCACTGAAAAAAAAGTATCGGCAGGTCTCAGAGAAATGTCTATGGAGCTTCCGGTACCTGGAATTCTGGAAAGTCCTTTCGGATTTTTTGAGTCGAAAATTTTTTCTTATAAGAAACAGAAGATTGAAGAAAAAAAGTATACGAAATGGTTTGATTATGATAAAATAAAAAATAGTCCATGCGTTCGGACTAGAAGACAGGGAGATTATCTTACTGTAAACAGTGAAGGCGGAAGAAAGAAGCTGAACCGGATCTTTATTGATGAGAAGATTCCGGCGGAGATGAGAGACAGGCTTCCGGTTGTTGCGGTAGGATCTGAGATACTCTGGATCCCGGGAGGACGGATGAACGAGAAGTATAAGATCACTTCCACTACAGGGAGAGTGTTAGAATTACATTACCAAGGAGGAGCTTTAGCATGAGCGAAAAAATCAGGGTTTTACTCAGTGAAGAAGAGGTAGATGCCCGTATCCAGGAAGTTGCAGATATGATCAACAAGGATTATGACGGAAAAGATGTACACATGATCTGCGTTCTGAAAGGCGGCGTTTTCTTTATGTGTGAGCTTGCCAAGAGGATCACACGCCCGGTAACACTGGATTTCATGTCTGTGTCCAGTTACGGTGATGATACGAAATCCAGCGGTGTTGTAAAGATCGTCAAGGATCTGGATCAGCCACTGGACGGGAAAGATGTTCTGATCGTAGAGGATATCATTGATTCAGGCAGAACCTTAAGCTATCTGCTGCGTATCCTGAAGGGCAGACATCCGGCAAGCATCAGACTCTGTACACTTCTTGACAAACCGGAGAGACGTGTGACAGATGTAGAGGTAGATTACTGCTGCTTCAATATTCCGGACGAGTTTGTAGTAGGATACGGACTTGATTATGCCCAGAAATACAGAAACCTTCCTTACATCGGAGTAGTGGAGCTTCAGGACTGAAAGGAGATTTAACCAAGTGAGCAAGCATTCAGGTAAGATAGGCCTGTACCTTCTGCTTATTGTGGCACTGATTGCAGGATATCTGTATCTCAATGACCAGGTATCTACCCAGGGCAGCTACACAATGGGCCAGCTGGAAAAGGCTCTGGAAGAAGACAAAGTGACGGATGCGGTGATCCATCAGAACAGAGAAGTGCCCACCGGTTATGTAACAGCAAACATTGTTTCAGATGGTCAGAAGACAGTCTACGTAACCGATGTAAAGGAAGCGGAGGCGCTTCTTGAAGAACATGATATCGATCCGACGATCCGCAATGTACCCAAGGACAGCTCCATGATCGGAACAGTACTTCCGGTAGTGCTTACCGGCGCGATCCTTCTCTTTTTCTTTATGATGATGAACCGGCAGATGTCTGGAGGCGGCGGAAGCAATGCGAAGATGATGAATTTCGGAAAAAGCAGAGCCAGGATGTCGTCCCCTGATGATAAGAAAGTAACGTTCAAGGATGTTGCAGGTCTTCAGGAGGAGAAGGAGGATCTGGAGGAAGTGGTGGATTTCCTGAAATCCCCACAGAAGTATACCAAGGTAGGTGCCAGGATCCCGAAAGGCGTGATCCTTGTGGGCCCTCCAGGAACAGGTAAAACTCTTCTCGCGAAGGCAGTTGCAGGAGAGGCCGGAGTTCCGTTTTTCTCCATTTCCGGATCCGATTTCGTGGAGATGTTTGTTGGTGTCGGTGCTTCCCGTGTACGAGATCTTTTTGAAGAGGGCAAGCGTCATGCACCGTGCATCATCTTTATTGATGAGATCGATGCGGTAGCCCGTCAGAGAGGAACCGGTATGGGCGGCGGCCACGATGAGAGAGAGCAGACGTTGAACCAGCTTCTTGTAGAGATGGATGGTTTTGGAGTAAATGAAGGAATCATCGTAATGGCAGCGACCAACCGTGTGGATATTCTGGATCCTGCGATCCTCCGTCCGGGACGATTTGACCGTAAAGTCGGTGTGGGACGCCCGGATGTCAAGGGCAGAGAAGAGATCCTTATGGTCCATGCCAAGGACAAACCGCTGGGAGATGATGTGGATCTTCGCCAGATCGCCCAGACAACCGCAGGATTTACAGGTGCAGATCTGGAGAACCTTCTTAACGAAGCTGCCATTGATGCTGCAAAAGAGGGCCGTCCTTATATCATGCAGAAGGATATCAAGAAAGCATTCATCAAGGTCGGGATCGGTGCAGAAAAGAAGAGCAAGGTCATCTCTGATAAAGAGAAAAAGATCACAGCTTATCATGAAGCAGGCCATGCGATCCTGTTCCATGTACTTCCTCATATGGATCCGGTATACACCATTTCCATTATCCCTACGGGAATGGGAGCTGCCGGCTACACCATGCCGCTGCCGGATAATGATGAGATGTTTAATACAAAGAACAAAATGCTGGAGGATATCACCACGCTTCTTGGCGGACGTGTGGCTGAGGAGATCATCTTCGGAGATATCACCACCGGTGCTTCCAATGATATCAAACGTGCCACAGAGACTGCACGCTCTATGGTAATGAAATACGGTATGTCTGAAAAAATCGGTCTGATCGCTTACGGCAACGATGACGATGAGGTATTTATCGGCCGTGATCTGGCACATACCAGAGGCTACAGTGAGGAAGTGGCAAGAGAGATCGATGGGGAGATTTCCCGTATCATCCGTGAGTGCCATGAGAATGCAGAGAGCATCATCCGTGAGAATATCGGCGTTCTTCACAGCTGTGCGGCCCTTCTTCTCGAGAAGGAAAAGATACATCGTGAAGAGTTTGAAGCACTTTTTACAACAGAAAAAGAAGAGGTTGCAAAAACAAACGAATAAAATGCACAAAAAAAAATATTGAATTTTGTGAACTTTGTGCACACTTTTTGGTGGACACATGGTACTATAAATACCGTAAAAACCCCCCAATACATTATATAGTTTTTGCTACACCCCATAAGAAGAAATACCTTCTCCAAAAAAGGCAGCTTAACCAGCTGCCTTTTTTACTGCCCAAAAATAAAGACGGATTACGGAGAAAACAGATATATATGCTTACGGGATGGAAAAAATTAAGATAATATATTTAAAAACATGGTACTAAAAACGGAATGAGGAAGATAGAATGTTATATGAAAGCATGGAGACTGCAAAGAAGATGCGGTATATACTCAATATGAGTCCGGTATTAAATAAAGACGCAATGTTCAGTGACGGGACGGAATATTACCGTACACCTGTGGAGCCGCGGGAAGGTGATACAGTTACGATCCGTTTTCGTACCCAGAGAAATAACGTGGACAACGTCTGTCTTGTGCATGACGGAGAATATCTGGAAATGAAGCGGGAAAAAACTTCCGGAAGCTTTGATTATTATACTGCACAGATCGTAATGGGAAAAGATCTTGTACGATATTACTTTGAGATCCATTCAGGACTTGTTACCTGTTATTATGATACAAATGGTGTAAGCACCAGACATGAGGAAAGGACAGAATTTGAGATCTATCCCGGATATCATGTGCCTGAGTGGCTGAAGGGTGCTGTGATGTATCAGATTTATGTGGATCGTTTCTGTAACGGAGATCCTTCCAATGATGTGGAAACAGGGGAATATTTCTATATCGGGGACACTTCCGTAAAAGTGGATAACTGGGAAAAGGTTCCGGCTGTGATGGGTGTCCGGGAATTTTATGGCGGCGATCTTCAGGGAGTTATGGATAAGCTGGATTATCTTCAGGAGCTTGGAGTAGATGTGATCTATCTGAATCCGGTCTTTGTCTCTCCCAGCAACCATAAGTATGACTGTCAGGATTACGATCATATCGATCCGCATATCGGAAGGATCGTAGCGGACTGTGATGGTCTGTTAAGTCCCGGAGACAGTGATAACAGTCATGCCCTTAAGTATATCCGCCGTGTGACCGATAAACGGAATTTGGAGGCCAGTAATAAGCTTTTTCAGGAGCTTGTGGAGGAAATTCACAGAAGAGGGATGAAAGTGATCCTGGATGGGGTATTTAACCATTGCGGATCCTTTAATAAATGGATGGACAGGGAACGGATCTATGAAAATCAGGAAGGCTACGAGAAGGGGGCTTATGTTTCGGCGGACAGCCCTTATCGTTCTTTCTTCTGCTTCCAGGATCAGAACCGCTGGCCCTATAATCCAACCTACGACGGCTGGTGGACCCATGATACCCTGCCAAAGCTGAACTACGAAGAATCTGAGGAGCTTTGCCGGACGATCCTTGATGTGGGCAGAAAATGGGTTTCGCCGCCGTATAACGTAGACGGCTGGAGACTGGATGTAGCTGCAGATCTGGGCCACAGCAATGATTTTAACCATCACTTCTGGAAAGAGTTCCGGAGGACAGTAAAAGAAGCCAATCCTGAAGCAGTGATCCTTGCAGAACACTACGGAAATCCGGAAAGCTGGCTTCGCGGCGATGAGTGGGATACGGTTATGAACTATGACGCTTTTATGGAGCCTGTAACCTGGTTCCTGACCGGAATGGAGAAGCACAGTGATGAGTACCGGGAGGACCTTTATGGCAACAGTGAGGCCTTTATCGGGGCGATGAAGCATCATATGCAGTCTTTGCATATGGGAGCGCTTTATGGAGCCATGAATGAGCTTTCAAACCATGACCATTCCAGATTTTTGACAAGGACCAATCACAGAGTAGGAAGACTTTCCTACGCAGGCGCAGAGGCAGCATCTGCAGGCATCAATCCTGCCATCATGAGAGAGGCTGTTGTGATCCAGATGACGTGGCCTGGTTCGCCTACGGTATATTACGGGGATGAGGCCGGCGTCTGCGGCTTTACAGATCCGGATAACCGCAGAACTTATCCCTGGGGAAAAGAAGACCAGGAGATGCTGGACTTTCATAAACGCATGATCTGCATACACAAGGCATATCCGATTCTTGCAAAGGGTTCCCTGGAATTTCTGTGGAACGATCATCAGGGCTTGAGCTATGGTCGTTTTTCTGATTCTGAACAGATCATAGTGATCCTTAATAATCAGGATCAGGAGAGAGACATAAGGGTAACAGCCTGGAAAACCGGTGTAAGCCGGAAAGAAGCAACGGCTTTTCAGCGCCTGATGCTTTCTTCCGGAGAGGGTTATACGGAAATGCCGGAAGAATATATTGCAGATGCAGGGATTCTTCAGGTGAAGATGCCTGCATACGGAGCGATGGTGCTTCACCACAGGGCGAGGGATAAATACAAATGATGCACGAGTAAGGCAGAGAAAAAAAGCCAATCTGTTCTTCCATTAGGAAGCAGATTGGCTTTTTGCATTGTGTTTTATGCGTTATTCTTCTGTAACGTGTTCCAGACCCTGATTCATGATGGTTGCCACATGGCTGTCTGCCAGGGAGTAGTAAATGGTTTTTCCATCTCTTCGAAATTTGACCAGTGACATCTGCTTCAGTACCCGGAGTTGATGGGAAATGGCACTCTGGGTCATGGAAAGACGATCGGCAATATCCTGAACACAGAGTTCTTCCACAGAAAGTACGTACAGGATACGGATCCTGGTAGGATCACCGAAAACCTTGAACAGGTCGGCAAGCCGGTACAGTGTATCATCATTGATCGGGTAATCTATATGTGTTTTCTTCATTTGCGTATCCTCCAAACTGTTAACTTCTATTGTAGCTGAAAAAAACGCACCGGTCAAATTCTTTTCTGCATCACTGGGGAGTTGTATGGATGCACAGGGATTCGCTGCAGGATATCTGCCCTGCAGAACGGATCTTATTTTTTATACAGGATACGAATGGAATTCAGCACGCAGATCATGGCAACGCCAGTGTCTGCAAATACGGCCATCCACATGTTGGCATGTCCGGCAAGACCAAGGATCATAACTGCGATCTTGATCACCAGGGCAAATATTACGTTCTGCCATGCAATACGGTTTGTGCTTCGTGCAATGGCAATGGACTGAGGAATCGCATCTACATTGGAATTCATAAATACGGCATCTGCGGCTTCAATGGCAGCATCTGCACCGCTTCCCATGGCAGCACCTACATCAGCACCTGCAAGAACAGGAGCGTCGTTGATACCGTCACCGACAAACATAACCGTTCCATGTGCCTGGCGGACCTTTTTCAGGGCATTGAGCTTATCCTCCGGAAGAAGCTTTGCATAGATCTCATCGATCCCGGCATCTTTTCCTACAGCCTGTGCACTGTCTTCGGAGTCTCCAGTGAGCATAACGGTGTGGAGACCAAGCTTTTTCAGAGAAGCAATGGCTTCCTTTGCGTCAGGTTTGATGGTATCGGAGATCAGCATATATCCTGCGAAGGTTCCGTTTACTGCCATAAATACTTCAGAGCCGTAAGCGGCTTCCTTTAATTCTCCGATTGTAACTCCGAATTTATCCATCAGCTTGCGATTTCCGCAGAGAACTTTTCCCTCCGGCATTTCCGCAACGATCCCGTGACCGGAAATTTCTTCCAGGGAGATCGGTTTTTCAAATTGGATCTCACGTTCCTTTGCGGCAGCAACGATGCTGTTCGCAATAGGATGTGTGGAGTTCTGTTCACAGCCTGCACACATGGAAAGGAGTTCATTTTCCGTGTATTTACCGGTGGCAACAACCTTCTGAAGCTGGAAGTTACCCTCTGTGATAGTACCGGTCTTATCCATGATCACAGCGCCGAGCTTACTTAATCCTTCGATGGAAAGGCCACCCTTGAAAAGGATACCCTTTTTGGAACCGGCACCGATCCCGGAGAAGAAGGCCAGCGGGATACTAAGTACAAGAGCACAAGGGCAGCTCATTACCAGGAAAGTAATGGCTGTGTAGATCCAGTAATGCCAGTTTCCGGTAACAAGGGATGGGAGTATGGCAGTTGCCACTGCGATTCCTACAACACAAGGAGTATAAACCCTGGCAAAACGTGTGATAAAGCGGTCGATCTTCGGTTTGCTTGCTGCCGCGTTTTCTACGGAATCCAGAATACGAGTGACCATGGATTCTTCCAGAGGTTTTTCCACGCGGATCTTAAGCTGGCCGGAGGTGTTGACGCAGCCAGAAGTGATCTCATCACCTTCATTTACAGCAACCGGTACAGGCTCTCCTGTGATCGGAGAAGTGTCGATACGGCTGTTTCCCTCAATTACGATACCATCAAGAGGGATGCGGTCTCCGGGACGGACCAGAAGAATGTCTCCGATCTGAGCCTCTTCAGAGGGAATTACCTGGATATCATCGCCTGTGACCAGGTTTACAACTTCCGGACGAAGGTCTACGGCATCCATGATCTGCCCGCGGCTTCGTTCAACGGCTTTTTCCTCAAAAAGCTCGCCGATGCGGTAAAAGAGCATAACGCCTACGGCCTCAGCAGAATCATTGATGGCAAAAGCGGCAAGTGTTGCAATGCTCATGAGAAAGTTTTCGTCAAAAATCTGTCCGTGAGAGATGTTTTTGGCAGCTTTTACAACGATAACACCCCCAAGCGCCAGGTATGCGATCACAAATACAGGAAGAGTGGCACTGGTACCAAAGCCTTTGTGTTCCATGATCTCTCCGGCAACGAAGAGTACTGCACCGATGATAATGCAGATGATATCTATGTTTTCCTTGGAGAAAAATTTCTTCTTGGAAGCGGTTGTGTGAGTCACTGTTTTTGGGGACTGAGCCTTTGGCTTCGGATCCTTTTCTTTTACAAGAACTTCGGATTCAATGGATGTACAGATCTTACGGATCTGATCCAGGTATCGATCTGGATTCTTTGCAGTTAAGCGAAGCTGTTTTGTTGCAAAAGTGATGGTTGCTTCGGAAATGCCTTCAAGGTTTGCAATCTGTTCCTCCATTTTGGAAGCGCAGTGAGCGCAGCCTAGATTCTCCAGAAGATAGGTCTTGGTTGTTGTGTCAGTGGAAGCTGCCGGAGCTGGATTTCTCGGAACAACTTTAACTTCAGACTCAATGGATGTGCAGATCTTGCGGATCTGCGGAAGCAGAGCGTCTGGATCTGCAGCCCCTAAGCGAAGCTGTTTTGTTGCAAAAGTAATGGTAGCGCTTTCGACGCCTTCAAGAGCCTGGATCCGTTCCTCCATTTTGGAAGCACAGTGAGCGCAGCCGAGGTTCTCCAGAATGTAGACACGCTTTGCGGTGAGAGCATTGTGGGAGTGACCATGGTGCTCATGCTCGTGATCCCCGCAGCCACAGCTGCAGTGCTCGTCATGGTTGTGAAGGTGCTCGTGTTCATGATGTTCGTGCTCGTGATCCTCGCAGCCACAGCCGCAGTGTTCGTCATGGTTGTGAAGGTGCTCGTGTTCATGATGTTCGTGCTCGTGATCCTCGCAGCCACAGCCGCAGTG